>NZ_JAMYLA010000019.1:0-109686 GCF_040317725.1 Mesorhizobium sp. M1396
CGGTCGTGGCGGTTGCCGGTACGAGCGACGTGACCGTGACCGAAAACGGCGACAAGCTGAAGGTGGTCGATCCGAGCGCGCTGATTCAGCGCCATGCCTGCACCGGCTGCGGTGTTCACCTGCACGGACCGGTCGAGCGCGACCACGCGTTCAAGGGCCTGTCCTTCATCCATCCCGAACGCTTCGAGGAGGACGGCTGGTCGCCGCCGGGCTTCACCGCCTTCGTCTCCTCGATCATCGAGTCCGGTGTCGACCCGAGCCGCATGGACGGCATCCGGTCACAGCTCAAGTCGATCGGTCTCGAACCCTATGACTGCCTCAACCCCGGCTTGATGGATTATATCGCCACCTGGACGGCGAAGAAGTCCGGCGCCTTGCCGGCTTAGCAACCGATCGGATTGTATCCATGGGGCCGGACGAAATCGTCTGGCCCCATGCTCATTGGAACCAGCGATGCCCATACCTGCCATCTACGTCGATGCCGACGCCTGCCCGGTCAAGGCCGAGGTCGAAAAGGTCGCCGAGCGCCATGGCGTTGTCGTCACCTACGTCTCCAATGGGGGCTTGCGCCCTTCCCGCGACTCGATGATCCGCAACGTCGTTGTGTCCAAGGGCGCCGATGCCGCCGACGACTGGATCGTCGACAATGCGCGGACCAACGACATCGTGATCACCGCGGACATTCCGCTGGCCGCCCGCGCGGTGGCGCTCGGCGCGCATGTGCTCGGGCCGACCGGACGTCCCTTCACGCCGGAAACGATCGGCATGGCGGTGGCGATGCGCGACCTCAAACAGCACCTGCGAGAGACCGGCGAGAGCAAGGGCTACAACGCCAGCTTCGCCCCACAGGACCGTTCGCGCTTTCTCGGCGAACTCGACCGCATCTTGCGGCGGGCGCTTAAATCCGTCACACCGCAATAGAAACCGAGCGCCATTCCAAGGTTGGAACCGCCATGGCTGCCGAAACCCCGATGAAGTCTCCCTTGCAGCGCCACATGCTGTTCGCGGTGTCGGCCTGCTTCGGCGTCGTGGCGCTTGCCGTGGCGTTGCTGCTTCATGCCTCGCTCGCCTATTCGATCGGCGCCAACGCATTCTTTGCCGCCTACGTCAGTCTTGTCGTTGCCCATATGCCAAAATTCACCGGCAGATATCTGAGCAAGAATGCGCGCGCCACCGACCAGCCGGTGCTGGTCATCTTCGCCGTGACGCTTGTCGTCGTCGGCGTTGCCACCTTCTCGCTGTTCCAACTGATCAATCAGAAAGGCAGCGCCCATCCCATCGAACTCATCTTCGCGCTGCTCTCGATCCCGCTCGGCTGGTTCACCATCCATGCCATGGCGGCGCTCCACTATGCCCATGTCTACTGGATGGACGGCGATGCGGTCGACGCCGAGACCAAGAAGAATATCCCCGTCGGAGGACTGCTGTTTCCGGGCGACAAACGGCCGGAAGGCTGGGATTTCCTCTACTTCTCGACGGTTATCGGCATGACGGCACAAACCGCCGACACCAACATCACGACCACGCATATGCGACGTGTCGTGCTTATCCATTCGATCCTTTCCTTCTTCTTCAATACGGTCATCGTCGCCGCCGCCGTCAATCTCGCCATCAATCTACGCTAGTCGTAATAAATCCGTGATCGGATGAAACATTGGTTTGGATCGCGACGTATCAGGAGGACAATGAACGCGCAGGCCACGCCGTGAGGCCCGGAGACGAGACAAGATGGAATCCGTTGCCAGAAGCCAATCCGCCGCCGATCCCGGTGCTTCGGCGTCGAACGAAAAACCGCTGATCTACCGGCAGTCGCGCTGGACGCGGCTGACGCATTGGCTCTGGGCCATCTCGCTGTTCTTCATGCTGCTGTCAGGCTTGCAGATCTTCAATGCCCGTCCGCAGCTCTATATCGGCAAGGAGTCAGGCTTCGGCTACAACAATACGATCTTCGCCATCGGTGCCGAAAACACCGACGCCGGACCGCGTGGCTACACCGAAATCCTTGGGTATCGCTTCGACACCACGGGCGTACTCGGCTGGTCGGGGCCGGCGGGCCAGGAGACGTCCCGCGCCTTTCCTTCCTGGGCGACCATACCGTCCTATTATGACCTCGGCACCGCCCGCGTCGTACACTTCTTCTTTGCCTGGATACTGACCACGACCTTGATCGTCTGGCTGGTCGCCAGCACTGTGAACGGCCATCTGCGCCGCGATCTCACGCCACGCCTCGATGATCTCAAGCGCCTGCCGCGGGACATCGTCGACCACGCGAAGCTCAAATTCCATCATACGCGGGAATACAACACGCTGCAGAAGATGGCCTATGGCGGCGTGCTGTTCGTGCTGTTGCCGCTTATGATCATCACCGGCCTGGCGATGTCACCAAGCATGAATTCAGTGCTGCCGTATCTCAACGATCTGCTCGGTGGCCGGCAGACGGCACGCACCATCCATTTCACCGTCATGGTGCTGCTGGTCGCCTTCTTCGTCGTTCATATCCTGATGATCCTCGCCGCCGGCCCGATAAACGAACTGCGTTCGATCATCACCGGCTGGTACCGCACCGATCCATCCGCACAGGACGACAAGACAACCGAGAGGAGTGCGTGACATGGCGAAGTTTGAGATCAGTCGCCGCAAATTCCTGACGGGTGCCAGTCTCGGCGCCTCCGGTATCATGCTGTCGGGCTGCGATGCCTTCGACAGCCAGTTGAGCGTTGGCAGCGGCTTGCGCGGTTTCCTCGAAAACGCCAATGACCTGACATATCGGGCACAGCGCCTGCTCGCCGGACGTGACGCCCTGGCGCCGGAATTCACCGAAGCCGACATCCGCCAGCCGCAGCGGCCGAACGGTGTCACCGCTCCCGATGATGATGTCTACAAAGGCCTGCTCGCCAACAACTTCGCCGACTGGCGGCTGGAAGTTTCAGGCCTGGTCGAAAAGCCGCTGTCGCTCAGCCGTGAGCAATTGATGAACATGCCGAGCCGCACCCAGATCACGCGCCATGACTGTGTCGAAGGCTGGAGCTGCATCGCCAAATGGACCGGCACGCCGCTGTCACTGGTGCTGGACCAGGCGATGGTCAAGCCGCAGGCACGCTACGTCATGTTCCATTGCCTCGACACGATCGACCGCGGCCTCTCCGGAGACATCAAATATTACGGCAGCATCGACCTGATCGATGCCCATCACCCGCAGACGATCCTCGCTTATGGCGTGAACGGCAAGCCGCTGCCGGTCGAGAACGGCGCGCCGCTGCGCGTTCGTGTGGAACGCCAGCTCGGCTATAAGATGCCGAAATATCTCTATAAGATCGAGCTGGTCGACGGCTTCGCCACTATCGGCGGCGGCAGGGGCGGCTATTGGGAAGACAATGGCTACGACTGGTACGGCGGGATATGAACCGCACACCGCAAGCGCCTCGGCTTGAAATGACCGCGCTTACAGCGAGCGGCGAAACAGCTCGCCTTTTCCGGCAATCTGCTCGCTAATGCCGCCAAGTCGCAGCATATGCCAGGCAAGTGCATGATTGCTCGATGTGACCGGTTTCTTCAGCTCCTTCTCGACCTCCTCGATGACCCGGGCAACGCGCATGCTGGTGCAGGAAACGAACACGGCCTCGCAGTCGCTCGACGCGCCGATCTCCAAAATGGCCTGCTTGACCGATGCCGGCGTGATGCGCGCAACGACATTGTCGTCCGCTTCGTTGAAGGAGCCCATGACCGGAATATCCATCCCCCGCACCATCAGCGATGCCCGTAGCGAGTGATTGATTTTCGCGAGGTAAGGGGTGAGCAGCGCGATCCGCGAGACGCCCAGGGCCTTCAGCGCGGCCCGCGCCGCCGTCACCGGGTTGGTCACTTGCACGCCCGGCAGCACCTCGTGAACGCGCGCGGCAACCTTGTCTTCACCAATGACAAGCGCTCCCGACGTGCAGGCAAAGCCGATCACATCGAACTTGACGTCGGGCAACAGGCCAACCGTTGCGGGGATGACGGCCGACATCTTCATCAGGTTTTCCGGCGTGATCTCGACATCGCTGTAAAGACGAGCCTCGTACAGCGCGATGTCGTTCGCGGGCAGCGCGTAGCGGAATTCATCCTCGATGGTCTGGTCGGTCCGCAGCACGAGCAGGCCGAGATTGGCGCGGGTGCCGATACCGTCGTCGGTCTTGAAGGGAATGTGTTCCTTGTCGAGGACAAGCGCGTTGTCGGCGCGGGTACCCGGGGCGTCCATGGTACAGTCCCCTTTTCCTGATCCCAATCAGAATTGTCGACAATAGAAACGGCAACAATGCCAGAGGTGTCAAGGGCTCCGCGCAGATTTGGCACCAGGAAATGCTTGCATTATGCGTTTGAGTGGACCGCTTGTCCATGCGCCGTTGACAAGGACCGGCGTCTTCCTATTGAATTGTCGACAATAGAACGACAGCCATTCGGGACGGCAATGCGCGTATTGATCTTGGGCGGGGGCGTGGTCGGGATCACCACGGCCTATCAGTTGCAAAAGGACGGCCACGCCGTCACCGTTCTCGAGCAGGCACCGCGGGTGGCCGAGGGCGCAAGCTGGGCAAATGCCGGCATGATCGCGCCCGGCCACTCCTTCGTCTGGTCATCGCCGTCCGCCCCCAAAACCCTGCTGAAGTCGCTTTTCCTGAAAGACCAGGCGCTTCGTTTCAAACTCTCCGCCGACCCGCATCTCTACAGCTGGTCGCTGCGCTTCCTCATGCAATGCACGGCCGCCAGGGCGCGCCGCAACACCCTCCTCAAACATCGGCTTGCGGTCCATTCCCAATCGGTCCTGCAGGCGGTCGTCAGGGAGGAGGCGATCCGATACGACAGGACGTCGGCCGGCATTCTTTACTTCCACCGCAGCCGTCAGGCGCTCGACAAGGGCGTCGCCAACATGCGACTGCTGGAAGCCGACGGCCAGGAGATCCGCATTGTCGACGCGCGGGAAATCGTTCACCGCGAGCCGGCGCTGGCTTCGTCGCGCGGCAGCATTGCCGGCGGCATATTGTGTCCGACCGACGAAACCGGCGATGCCGCAAAGTTCACGCGCGCGCTGGCGGCCATCGTCGAAACGAGGGGCGGCAATATCCTGACCGGCACCAGGATCGTCGGGATCGAACGCAGAAACGACGTGATCGCGCGGGTCGTCACCGACAAGGGAGAGTTTCTGGCCGACGCCTACGTTCTGTGTTTGGGCGCGGAGAGCCCGATCCTCGCCCGCAAGATCGGCCTTGGTCTGCCGATCTATCCGGTCAAGGGATATTCGCTGACCATTCCAATCGTCGACCCCGCCCTGGCTCCAAAACTTCCCGTTATCGACGAGCACAATCTCGTTGCCATCACGCCGATGGGCGATCGCATCCGCGTCACCGCGACCGCTGAGTTCGCGGGCTATGATCGCAGCCACAAACCCTCGGATTTCGCCTTCATGAAGCGCGTGACGCAGGACCTGTTCCCGCGCGGCATCGCCTATGATCGCGCCGAAATGCGGGCCTGCCTGAGACCGATGACGCCCGACAACCTGCCGGTCCTCGGCCTGCGCAACATCAAAAACCTCTGGCTGAACACCGGCCACGGCCACATCGGCTGGACCATGGCGCATGGCTCGGCCCGCATCGTCGCCGATCTGATCGCCGGCCGGTCCGCGCCGATCGCCCTCGATGGTATCCTTCCCACACAGGCCCGGTTCACCGAACCGAGTGCCGCAAAGGCATGACAGACGCCATGCTCCGACCCATCAGGCAAACCAACCAGGACAACAGCGCCGCGTTGGCATCCAAGCCGATGAAGACCGGCCCGCGTGTCTATGAAGAAATCCGTCGCATGGCGATGGATTATCGCTTCAAGCCGAACGAACGCATCAACGAAGTGGCGCTTGCCGCGAGGCTGAATGTCAGCCGCAGCCCGATCCGGGAGGCCCTCCAGCGGCTGGTCACGGAGGAACTCATCACCTTTCAGACCAATCGCGGCTTCTTTTGCCGCGGCTTCGATGTCGACGAGATCGTCAATCTTTCCGACGTGCGGGCCGTGCTCGAGGAGCGCTCCGTCAGGCTGGCGATTGAGCGCGCAACCAATGAGGAACTCGCCGCGCTCGTCGACTGGTGGGCGCTCACCATGGCGCGCGCCGACTCATTTTCCAGCGCCGAACTGACCGCCAGGGACGAGGAATTTCACATCCGCATCGCCAGGCTGTCGGGCAATCCCGAACTGGCGCGCATGCTCGAAGGCATCAACACGCGCATCCATTTCGTTCGCAAGATCGAAGTGGAGAAGCACCGGCGACTGTCGACGACCTACACCGAACACAGCGAGATCGCCCGAGCCATGGTGACCCGCGATGCCGACAGGGCCGCCAGGCTGATGCATGACCACATCGCCATCAGTGTCGCCGATGCCATGTCGACCGTTCGGGAAGGTTTGGCCCGGATATACATCGACGCCGACCAGATCTGATCAGGCAACCCAGATTTGATCATTCGACCCTTGACCGGTCAGGCAATCTTGTCGAGCAGCGGCCTCAGCACCGGATGGATTTCCGGCGAGGCGTGTTTGATCAGCGTCAGCAGCGCGCGTTCGTTCTCATACAGAGGCCGGTCCACGCCGATATGCTCGATCAGCCAGCCGGCTTCACCGGCATCGATCGTCTCGGCGCGGCGCGCCAGGGCCTCGGCCGCCCTGTTCTTGGCTTCCCACTCCGCTTCGATGTCATCAGGGGACCGATAGGCCTCCATGATGCCGGCAAGGCCGCCGGAGACCATCCGGCTGAAGAAGCCGCCGATTTCCGGATCGGCGTGTTCGAGGAAGGCATCACGGCGTAGTGCCACATCGCGCGTCGGCGCTTCATAACCGACCGAGCAAATGACGAAATTGGCGATCCCCTTGACGAACAGGTCGTTCCACGACGGATCGTTGCTGGCTTGGGCGGTCCGCTCGTTGATCTTGAACAGCACCTCTGCCTCGGCGCGCGTGATGGCAATGTTGCCGTCGCCACCGTGGGCGTGGAGGATACGGCGCAGCAGTTCGACCTCGGCCTTGGCGATCAGCCCGGGAACCAGTGCGCCGCCGAGCATCAGCGGCCCCTTGCCGTCGATAACGGCGTGGGCGACCTGTTGCAGCGCATAGACGCAAAGCTGGCCCGGTGACGATCTCGCCGCTTCCAGCACGTGCACCAGCAATTCGAGTTCGGCCCGGCTGTCGACCATGCCGTCGCGCGAGATCGTACGGATCAGCCAGTCGGCATTGTCCTGCGAGATATAGCCCGACGGCTTTTCCTGGTGGACGATGTAGTCGGTGACCGCCTCGATGAAGAAAAGCGGCCATTCCGGGCATTTGTCCTTCGCCATGGCATCGAGCGCGAACAGCGCCTCGGCCTCGCCGCGCGTCACCACACCGTCGCCGAACACCTCATGGCGCAACATCGCCACGTCCTCCGCGGCGATGCGGCTTTTCGAGGTCAGCCCGGCCACCGGCGCACTCATGATCAATTCGCCCATTTGTCGTCCCCGTCCGCCGCCGTCCAATGCCGGCCCCAAAGCGTCATGCCCGCCAACATATCAGCAGTGTCTTGAAAAACCGGCAAACGGCGTGGTTAGTGAAGACTTGTCGGCCAATGCATGTCGCCCAAAAGTATGCCGCGGTTTTGGGAGAACGACAGGCATCAAAACAAGGATCTAAAGCGCATCGCCAGCGCGACGCGCTTTAGATGTCGCCGACAGGTGACAAGCCGTCGCGCACAAGCTATGGATGGCGCGTCGAGGACTCAGGGTCTGAGTCCTACCTGTTTGCGGGAGAGAGCAGCGAAAGCTGCCGCCGAAGGGGAAATCGCCCGAAATCTCTCAGGCAAAAAGAACCGTAGACGGGAAAGACACTCTGGAAAGTCGGGGCTTGCCCCCGCGCCGAAGGTGTAAGCGCCGCTGACAGAGTTCCGGCTGCGCAAGTCTCTCAGGCTTCAGACAGAGGGGCACGGACTGGTCGCCATTCGCGACCGATTGCGTGCGACTCTGGAGATGACATGACGGGCGACGACACAAAACACCTTCCCCTCGAAGATATCCATGTGGCCGCAGGTGCGCGCTTTGGCGCCTTTGCCGGCTGGTCGATGCCGCTGACCTATCCGGCCGGCGTCATGAAGGAACACCTTCACACCCGCGAACGGGCCGGCCTGTTCGACATCTCGCATATGAAACTGTTCGAGGTCAGCGGGCCGGAGGTGGTTTCACTGCTCAACCGCGCCTGCCCGCTGGACGCCGGCGCGCTCGAAATCTCGCAATCCAAATTGTCCTTCTTCCTCAACGAAGCCGGCGGCATTCTGGACGATCTGATCGTCACCAGGCTGGGCGATATCAGGTTCATGGTGGTCGCCAACGCCGGCAACGCCGTCGCCGACGAAAAGCATTTGCGTGCGCTTGCCGCGGATTTCGACGTCAGAGTCGAGCCGCTCGACCGCGTCTTCCTTGCCATCCAGGGTCCTGAAGCGTGGGCGGCCCTTTCCCGCGCCGGCATCGAGACCGGCTCGCTGCTGTTCATGCATGGGGTCGAACCGAGGAAGAACTGGTTCATGAGCCGCTCCGGTTATACCGGCGAGGACGGTTTTGAAATCGGCCTGCCGGAGGCCGATGCGCGCGATCTCGTTGCGAAGCTGCTCGGCGATGAACGCGTGCTGTGGATCGGGCTGGCCGCCCGCGACAGCCTGCGGCTGGAAGCAGGCCTCTGCCTGCACGGCCAGGACATCACGCCGGAGACCGACCCGGCCAGCGCCGCACTGATGTGGGCGATCCCGAAGGAGATCCGTGCCACCGGCGCTTTCATCGGCGCCGATGCGCTGCGCGCCGCCGTGGAACGGGGACCCGCGCAAAAGCGGGTCGGGCTGAAGCCGGAAGGTCGCCAGCCGGTGCGCGCCGGTGCCGCGCTCTTTGACGCCGACGGCAATCCCGCCGGCCATGTCACGTCAGGCGGCTTCGGCCCGTCAGCCGGCCATCCGGTCGCCATGGGCTATGTCACGGCATCACTGGCCAAGCCCGGAACACGGGTTTTCGCCGATGTTCGCGGCACGAAGATCCCCGTCGATATTAGCTCCCTGCCCTTCACACCGCATCGCTACCGCAAAGGATGATTTCAATGGCAACGACCTATTTCACATCAGATCACGAATGGCTCCGCGTCGAGGGCGGCATCGCCACTGTCGGCATCACCGACTACGCGCAGGAGCAGCTCGGCGATCTCGTTTTCGTCGAACTGCCGGAGACCGGAAAGAAGCTGAGCAAGGGCGATACCGCCGTCGTCGTCGAATCCGTCAAGGCGGCATCCGATGTCTATGCGCCGGTCGATGGCGAGATCACCGAAGCCAACGGCACGCTGTCGTCGGATCCATCACTGGTCAACTCGGCGGCAACCGGGGCCGGCTGGCTGTGGAAGATGAAGCTTGCCGACGAAGGCCAGCTCGCCGGCCTCATGGATGAAGCCGCCTACAAAGCTCGTATCGGCTGATATCAGGAAGTATTGACATGACCGCAGCACTCACTCCCTTCTCGGCCCGCCATATCGGTCCTGATATAAACGATGTCAGAGCCATGCTTGCCGTGATCGGCGTTCCGTCCGTCGAGACGCTGATCAGCCAGGCCGTGCCGCAGTCGATCCGCCTCGACTCGCCGCTGACCCTGCCCGCGCCGGCCAGCGAAGCGGAGGCGCTGGCCGAATTGTCGGCGACCATGGCCAAGAATACGGTGCTGAAGAGCTTCATCGGCGCCGGCTATCACGGCGTCCATGTGCCGCCGGTGATCCAGCGCAACCTGTTCGAGAATCCAGCCTGGTATACGGCCTACACGCCCTATCAGGCCGAGATCAGCCAGGGCAGGCTCGAGATGCTGTTCAACTTCCAGACGCTGGTCACTGAACTGACCGGCCTGCCGGTGGCATCGGCCTCCTTGCTCGATGAAGCGACCGCGGTCGCCGAAGCCGTCGGCATCGCCTTGCGCCACCACCGCGACAAGCGCACCAAGATCGCATTTGCCGGCACGCCGCATCCGCAGACGCTGGATGTGGTGCGCACCCGCGCCGAGCCGCTCGGCATCGAGATCAATGGCGACACGATCGACGACAACACCGCCGCCCTGCTCGTCTCCTGGCCGGATACGTTAGGCGTCTATGGCGACCACAAGGCAGCCATCGAAAAGGCCCGGGCGACCGGTGCCATCGTCGTCTTCATCGCCGACCCGCTCGGCCTGACGCTGACCGACGCGCCGGCCAAGCTCGGCGCCGACATTGCCGTCGGCCCGATGCAGCGTTTTGGCGTGCCGATGGGCTTTGGCGGGCCGCACGCCGCCTATTGCGCCGTCTCCGACAGACTGACGCGGCTGATGCCCGGCCGCCTGGTCGGCCAATCCACCGATAGCAAAGGCCGGCCCGGCTACCGGCTTGCCTTGCAGACACGCGAGCAGCATATCCGCCGTGACAAGGCGACATCCAACATCTGCACCGCGCAGGCGCTGCTTGCCAACATGGCGACCGCCTATGCCATCTGGCACGGCCCCGCCGGGCTGCAGGGGATTGCCGGGCGTATCCACGCGCTGGCCAATCGTCTGGCAAGCGGCCTCGAAGCGGCAGGCGTGTCGTTGATCGGCGCCAGCCGTTTCGACACGGTGACGGTGGAGACCAAGGGCAAGGCGGCGCAGATCGCCACCGCGGCTGAAAAGACCGGCCGGCTGCTGCGCGTCATCGATGCCGACCATGTCGGCATCAGCTTCGACGAAACCTCGACCGATGTCGATCTCGAGGCGATCGCGGCCCTGTTCGGCGCCAAGGCGGGTTCCTCAGCCGGCAGCACAGTGCCCGGCAAGCCGCGCGGCAAGGAGTTTCTGACCCAGCCTGTTTTCCACGAAAACAAGTCGGAAACCGAGATGATGCGCTTCCTTCGCCGGCTGGCCGACAAGGACCTGGCGCTGGACCGCGCCATGATCCCGCTCGGATCCTGCACCATGAAGCTCAACGCGGCGGCGGAAATGATGCCGGTAAGCTGGCCTGAAATCGCCAATTTGCATCCCTTCGCGCCGGCAAGCCATTCGGCCGGCTATCGCGCCATGATCGACGAACTGGAAGGATGGCTGTCGGAGATCACCGGCTTCGACGCCGTTAGCCTGCAGCCCAATGCCGGCAGCCAGGGCGAGTATGCCGGCCTGCTCGCAATCCGCGCCTATCATCGCTCGCGCGGCGAAGGCCATCGCACCGTCTGCCTGATTCCTTCCTCCGCGCATGGCACCAATCCGGCGAGCGCGGCGATGGCCGGCATGAGCGTTGTCGTCGTGCGCTGCCTGGAGGACGGCAATATCGACATGGACGATATGAGGGCCAAGGCCAACGAGCATTCCAAGAATCTCGCGGCGCTGATGTTCACCTACCCCTCGACGCATGGCGTCTACGAGGAAGGTGCACGCCACCTCTGCGCCCTCATCCACGAGCATGGCGGCCAGGTCTATTTCGATGGCGCCAACCTCAACGCCCTGGTCGCCTTGGCGCGGCCCGCCGATATCGGCGCCGACGTCTGTCATATGAACCTGCACAAGACTTTCTGCATCCCTCATGGCGGCGGTGGCCCGGGCATCGGCCCGATCGGCGTCAAGGCGCATCTGGAGCCCTATCTGCCGGGACATGTCACCGAGGGTTCCGCGCACGCCGTGTCGGCCGCGCCGTTCGGCAGCGCTTCCATCCTGCCGATCACCTGGATGTACATTCGCATGATGGGCGCCTCCGGCCTGAAGCAAGCGACCGAGACCGCCATCATCTCGGCCAACTACGTGGCGACACGGCTCGCGCCGCACTTCCCGCTTCTCTACAAGGGTAGGCACGATCGCATCGCGCATGAATGCATCCTCGACACCCGCGTGCTCAAGGACAGCGCCGGCATCAGCGTCGACGACGTCGCCAAACGCCTGATCGACTACGGCTTCCACGCGCCGACCATGTCCTTCCCGGTCGCCGGCACGCTGATGGTCGAGCCGACCGAGTCCGAGCCCAAGCGCGAGCTCGACCGCTTCTGCGAGGCTATGATCGCCATATCAGGCGAGGCAGCGAAAGTCGCCAGGGGCGAATGGCCTTTGGCCGACAATCCGCTGGTCAACGCGCCGCACACCGCCGCCGAGGTGCTGGCCGGCCAGTGGACCCATCCCTACTCGCGCCTGGAGGCGGCCTATCCCGCCGGCGACGCCGACACGGCAGCCAAGTACTGGCCACCTGTCTCACGCATCGACAATGTCGCCGGCGACCGCAACCTGGTCTGCTCGTGCCCGCCCCTGTCGGACTATCTGGGCGCGGCGGAATAGCCCTCAGACTACGCTGAGCGCAAGGCCGGCTTGATCGGATCGGCCTCGCCCATCCGGTTGCGGCTGACGACGCAATTTCGACCGGCGTGCTTGGCGGCGTAGAGCGCCGTATCGGCCTCGGTCAGCACCTTATCGAGGCTGCTGCCGTCGGCCTCGCCAAAGCCGAGGCCGCCGCTGACCGTGCTGCGCAACTTGCCGAGTTGGGTGGCGACGATCTCGGTGCCGAAGGCCACACAGATCTTGCTGGCGAGATCATGGGCCTTCTCTTCCGTCATTCGCGACATGACGACGGCGAATTCCTCGCCGCCCAGGCGAAAGGCGTCGACACCCGTCCTGGCATATTTCTTGATCACCGCGGCGAAGCGGCACAAAACCTGGTCCCCGACCGGGTGACCATAGACATCGTTCGTCCGCTTGAAATGATCGAGGTCGAACATGACGACGGACATGAACGGACCGAAACTCCGCTCGCCGTAGAGCGACGTCAACGCCCGGCGGTTCAACAAACCCGTTAGCGGGTCGGTCATGGTCTCGGCCTTCAGCTCGATCTGTGCCTGCAGATGGTGGAGGGAGAGCGTCAAGGCGCCGAGCCCGGTCATGCAGGCCACCGCCACGACGGAATTCAATCGTTCTGCCCAGTTGTCTGGCGCGACCGCCAGCGTCCATTGCCCCTTGGCCAGCAGAACCGCGCCACAAAGCGCGAACGACACCGCGCAGGTGCCGCTCAGAAACGAAACCACAAGCAGGATGCGGCGATCGTGACTGCCGTTGATCCAGAACATGGCGCCGATCGCCGACAGCAGCGCCGTCACCGTGATGTAGGTGACGATGAAGCCGACGCCGTCAAGGCCCAGGAACGTCACCACGGCACAGACAGCCATGGCGGCAAGCGACGGTGCAACGGCACGTCTGTAGCCGGGCACGCCCAGATATTGCATGGCTGACACGCAGAGGATCAGGAACCCCAGAGTGAGCAGCGCAAGCACGATCTGGCAAAGCAGCGGATCGGGATCTTTGGTGCATCGCCAGAACAGGATCACATGCGCGACGAGCATCAGAATGCCGCACGCCGCCGTCAGGACGAAGCCCGCCTTGGGCGCGGTGAACCAGATCGCGAACATGGTGACGCTAAGGCAGATGCCCGACAGCGCGGCTGCGAGCAGGAGCGAACTGAAGTCCAGCATATCGGGCGAAGGCCTCTCCAGCGTCGGCGGGTTGCGCTGCATCCTAGGTCAGCGGCAGCCGTCAGATACGAGTTTTCAGCCGATCTTTCGACGCAACCTGCCGATAGGGTTTACAAAGCGTCGATGCCCTGTGTCCCGAAACCGGACCCAGGACGCAACGGCCAGATCAGCCCTTGTTCAGCAAGGCGAGGTTGGCGTTGACGACGGTGGGATCGACCATGCCCGCCTTCGCCTCGAGCAGCAACGCCTTGGCCTTCTTGCGATTGCCGCGCAGCAGTTGCGAATAGCCCATGTTGTTGACGATCTGAGGCTTGCGGCCGGCGACTTTCAAAAGCTGGCCGTAGGCGCGGTCGGCGAAGTCGAAGCGGCCGAGCTCATCATAGGAAGCGGCGAGCCCCATCCAGGCCTCGGCATTGTCCGCCTTCAACTCGACGGCCTTGCGGAAGTGCTTTTCGGCGAGGCCGTAATTGGCGTCGCGAAACTGCGCCTTGCCTTGCGCCAGATCGGAGGTGTCGACGTCCTTTGCCGCCGGCTGGATGGCGGTGGTCTTGGTGGTGTCGACGCCGCCCGTCGTGCAGCCAGACATCATCAAGACGGCCGCCATAGCGGCCATTGCCGTGAAGTTATTGTGACGCATGCCCCTGCCTCATCGCCCGATTTGCCGGGTCGTTCTCAAGGAAACACACTACATTAGCGGTGATTAAACTTCGGTGCCGAAACGCCGCTAAAATCTGGTTTCGAGCACACCAGCCATTAACCACCAGGCACAAGACGAAGGCTTCACGGCTCCAAGGCTTTGAGCCCCTCGGGAAACTGGTAGCGACTGCCGTCATAGCGCAGCCGGTAGGTGCGCTTCGCGGACTTGCCGGGATGAGACTGGCACTCACCATTCTCGTCGACGGACGGATTGTCCGTATCCACCCGCTCGGCCACGGTGATGTCGTGATAGCCATGGTGGCTTGCGGGGCTCATCGCCAGGCCGACCTGGCTCGACTGAAAGGATCCCGCGCAACTGGCGTCGCCTTCGCCACCAAAGCCGGCCACGTCGAGGCCGTCGAGCACCAGGCGCAAGGCATCGCCGGCGAGCGCATAAAGCCGCAGGTCGGTTTCCCTGAAGGGGTTGGGCTGCGAATGGTTTGCCATTTCGATGCGCAGGCCGAAGGCGCTGACATCGAACGCCAGCCTATAGCGGCCGGTATCGAATTCGATCTTGCGGATGGCGATGGCATCGTCCGTGATCAGCCCGGGCTGGAGCAGGCGCTGGCGCACCTGCAGGCTGTTCCTGTCGACGACCAGAAGCTCGACATCGCCGACATGCCCGTCGTCGCGGGACTGGGCGCTGTCGATCAGCGGCACCGCAACCAACAGCAGGTCGTCATGGGCGGGCCAGATCTTGCAGACCAGGCCAAATGGCATCTCGCTATCCGGACGCGTCAGGGTGATGCCGATATGGGGTTCGAGCTTGAACGAGGCGCCGTCGGCGCTCTTTTGAGCCTTGGGATAGGCCTGCTGCACCAAGGCGGAAGCATCGCCGCAGTCGTCGGCCGCAGCCCATGCGGGCGACAAACTGGCCGCGTTAAGGCCGACGAAGAGGAAGAGAGTGCGCAACAGCATTCGCATGGGCTTCTCACGTCGCAGGGGCCGAGTTCGGGCAGAATAACGGGTTGTCAGCCCCCTACTAGGACTTTCGTGGGCGCTCGCTAGTGCGCCGTCATTTTGACGATGACTGGAATGGCCGCGATCATCAACACCACCGGCAGGATGCATACCACCACCGGCACCGACATCTTGGCCGGCAGGGCGTGCGCCTTTTCCTCGGCCAGCGACATGCGCTTGTGGCGCATGTCGTCGGAAAACACGCGCAGCGCCCCCGACAGGCTGGTGCCGAGTTCCTTGGACTGTTGCAGCAGCGTGGCGAAGGAACGCACCTCGTCCAGGCTGAGGCGATCGGCAAGTGCCTTCAGCGCATCGTCAAGGCTGCGCCCGGCCCTCAGCTCCAGCGACACCAGCTGCAGGTTCTGGCTGAGCGCGGGGTAGGTCTTGGCGAGTTCCCTGGAGACGCGCTCGATGCCGGCCTCCATGCTCATGCCGGCATCCGAGCAGACGATCATCAGGTCCATGAAATCGGGAAAGCCGTTGCGGTACTCACGCCTGCGTTCCCGCACTTTCTGGCTCAGCACCAGGCCGGGCAGGAAATAGCCGGCCGCTCCTGACAGGATGACGAATGTCCAGCGGCTGGCCATCGTCGCGTCCGGGCTGGCCATCCAGCGGTTGAGCACAAAGACGCCGATTGCCGTGCCGATCATCGCGGTGAACCGGATCAGGAAGAACGTGCCGACAGCGCGCGGCTCCATATATCCCGCCTGGATGAGCTTCATGCGCAGCCGGGCGACATTTTCCGGATCGCTCTTGGCGTAGAATTCCTGTGCCCTCTTCACCGCCTTCTCGCGCACGACGCCGGAATTCTTCTTCTGTGCAGGTTCGGGTTTCGCGGCCACGGGACCGTCATCGACCTTGAGCCGGCGCTTGACCTCGTTGCGATCGCCCTTCGCCGCCATCATCGGCCAGGCAACGGCGGCAGCGCCCGCGGCCAGCAGCAGGATGGCCACCGGCATCAACGAGGTCGGCGCGAGCGAGGCGAGGAATTCGATGAAGCCCTGCATGTCAGAACTTGAAATTCGACATCTTGAACATCATCCAATTGCCCAGCATCAGCCAGGTGATCGAGCCACCCATAAGGTACCATGTCTTTGGCTCGTCCCAGACGTCGCGGTAGAATCCCGGCATCAGCGCCATGATGGCGGTAAACAGCAACACCGGGACCGCAGTCAGGATGTAGGCCGACATTCGGCCTTCTGTCGCAATGGCGCGCACCTTGCGGCGTAGCTTGCCGCGCTCGCGGATCGTCGTCGCCAGGCCGTCTAGGATCTCGCGCAGATTGCCGCCCGAACTGGTCTGGATCGAAACGGCGGTTACGAACAGCGGCAGATCCTCCTGGCCAACCCGGTCGAACAGCGAGTTCAATGCCGAAACCAGATCGGAACCGTAGGTCACTTCGTCTGCGATGACGCCGAATTCGGTGCCGATCGGGTCGGGCATCTCGCGCGCCACCATGGCGATCGCCACCGGCACCGGATGGCCAGCCTTCAGGCCGCGCGTGATCAGTTCCAATGCTTCCGGCAATTGCATGCCGAACCGCTTCACCCGGCGCTTGCGCTTGAAACGCAACGTCAGCACTGGCAGCACCGGCACAAGCACCACGAACAGGACAAGCCCCATCAGCGGCGGCAAGCCGTACCAGATGGCGACCAAGGCCATGGCCATCGCCACGCCGCAGGTGATCATCAGGAATTTCGACAGCGGCATGATCATGCCCGACTGGGTTCGCAGAGCGCGGAACCGGTCCGGCGAAAACAGCGGCGTGCCCGCGTCAAGGCCGCGCTCCTTGCGCAGTTGCACAAGCACCTGCTCCTGGCTGATCTTGTTTTCCTGCAGCTTCATGCGCCGGTTGATGGCGGTGCGCTTGTCGCTGCGGCCTGCATAAAGCAGGTAGCAGGCCTCGGCGATCAGGATGCCGGTCAGCGCCGCCGCGGCATAGACGACATAAATCGCGCTGAGTCTGTCGAACACTTGGCTACTCCTGCGGCCGGCCGGGTTCGAAATATCGTCCGGGGAACTCGATGCCCATGGCGCGCAGATCCTCGAGGAATCGCGGCCGGATGCCGGTCGCCTCGTAGTGGCCGAGGATCTTGCCGTCTGCCTCCATGCCGGTGCGCACGAAGCGGAAGATCTCCTGCATCTGGATGACGTCGCCTTCCATGCCCGTCACCTCGGCGACACTGGTCACCTTGCGCTTGCCGTCGGACAGGCGCGTCAGCTGGACGATGAGGTCGAGCGCGCTGGCGATCTGGCTGCGGATCGACTGCACCGTCATCGGCATGCCGGTCATGCCAAGCATCTGCTCAAGCCGCGAAATGGCGTCGCGCGGCGTGTTGGCATGGATAGTCGCCATCGAGCCTTCGTGGCCGGTATTCATCGCCTGCAGCATGTCGAAGGCTTCCTCGCCGCGGCACTCGCCGAGGATGACGCGGTCGGGACGCATGCGCAGCGCGTTCTTGACCAGGTCGCGCTGCTTCAGCTCGCCATGGCCTTCGATGTTGGCGGGGCGCGTCTCCATGCGCGCGACATGCGGTTGCTGCAGCTGGAGCTCGGCCGCGTCCTCGATGGTGATCAGGCGCTCATCTTCCGGAATGAAGGCCGACAGGGCATTGAGCATGGTCGTCTTGCCGGTGCCGGTGCCGCCCGAAATGATCGTCGTCTTGCGGGCATGCACGGCCGCCGCCAGCACCTCGGCCATGTTCTGTGTGATGGCACCGAATTCGACCAGCTTGTGCAGGCCGAGCTTGTTCTTGGAGAATTTGCGGATCGACACCAGCGGTCCGTCGACCGCCACAGGGCGGATGGCCGCGTTGAAACGCGAGCCGTCCAGCATGCGCGCATCGACCATCGGCTGCGATTCGTCGACGCGGCGCCCGACCGCGGCAACGATCTTGTTGACGATGCGCAAGAGATGCGCCTCGTCCTTGAATGGAATGTGGACCGGCTGCAGCTTGCCCCTCTTTTCGACAAAGCAGTTCAGGTGGCCGTTGATCAGGATGTCGTTGATGTCGGGGTCCTTGAGCAGCGGCTCGAGCGGACCGAGACCGACCATCTCGTCGACGATGTCGTCGACCAGCGCGTCAAGCTCGACGGTGTTGATCGCCATCCGCTCCTGTTTGGTCTTTTCCGACACGAAATCATGCACTTGCCGGCGCATCTCATCCTTGGGCAAACGCTCCAGCGCGACAAGATTGATCTCCTCGAGCAGCAGTCTGTGGATACGCACGCGCGCATCAAGCACCTTGTTGGCATTCTTTGCTGGCGCTGCGTCCGGCTTGGCCGGCAAAGCCTTTCGGTTCGTCGGAATGACGACAGCATGATGGGCGACCGGCATCGGCTCAGTCGCGCGCTGCGGACGCGCGTCGCGGTTCTGCAGGGTGGAAAAGCGGCTGGTCATCCGGCCTTCCTCTTCAACAATCCACGGCCCATGCCAAACAGCGAGCGCGATTTCGCTCGGGTTGGGATCGCCTCCTCCGGCAGGATGATCTTCTTCAAATCGTTGATGACATTGGCGTTCGGATCGATCTCGTGCAACGGCACGCCGCGATCGACCGCCTCGCGCACCAGCCGGTAGTTGTTGGCGATGCCACCGACGAAATGCTCGCCGAGGATTTCCTGGACGTCCGCCTGCTTGATGCCGTTGTCGAACATCTTCTGTTCGAAGCGATTGACGATGACGTTCGGCTTCACTTCCTTGCCGGCGGTCTCGTAGACCGCCTGGATCAGCCGCTGCGTATGGCGCAGGCACGGCACCGTCATCTCGGCGACGATGTAGAGCTTGTTGGAACCGAGCAGCACGGTCTCCGTCCATGGAAACCAGGTGCGCGGCATGTCGATGACGACATTGTCGAAATAGGCCGAGACGAGATCGAGCATGCGCACCACGACATCGGTCTTGAACGAGCGCATTTCCGATGGATGCGTGGGGGCAGCCAGCACGCAGAGCCCGCTCGCATGCTTGGACAGCATCACATCCAGCAGTTGCCGGTCGAGGCGCTCGGGCTGGTTCTCGATCTCGGTGATGTCGAAGCGCGGTTCGAGGTCGAGATATTCGGCACAGGCGCCTTGCTGGAAATTGAGGTCGACCACGCAAGTCGACGCGCCGCGCGTCACCGAATGATGCAGCTGGAAGGCGGTTTGTAGCGCCAGCGTCGTGGTGCCGACGCCGCCTGCTGCCGGCATGAAGGTGTAGATCTGCGACTCGGTGTTTTCCTCGCGCCCGGGGCCCTGCAGCGCACGCACCACGGAGCGCACGAGATCGGCGGTGGTGATCGGCTTGACCAGGAAATCCGCGACCTTGAGCTGCACCAGAATGCGCACCGCGGCCGCGTTGAACTCCTGCGTGACGACGACGACCGGCACCTTATCCTCCAGCCGGCGCATGATGCGCTGCAGCGACTCGACCTCCTCCAGCCTTGCCGCATCCATGTCGACGATGATCGCACCGAAGTCGGCTTCCTGGATCTCGCCGCGCAGCTCGACGACATTCTTCTCCACTGTCGAAAGCTGAATGATCTCGGAGGCCGCGAACGCGGTCCGCGTGTCCTGCACGAAGGTCCTGTCGGTCGATACGAGCAGGATCTTCCTGGTCTTGATGCCGTTTGCCATTCTCTCAGCCTGTCAGGTCGCCCGTTGACCAGTTGCCCGTTGAATCAGTTGCTCGTGGTGGACTGCGACGCTTTCGCACCGGCCGCCTGATCGGGGGGGACCGCCGCCGCGCTGCCTCTCTGGGCGGGCACCAGAAGTCTGGTGTTCTGGACCCCATATTTCCAGGGATCGACCATTTGCATGACGGTGTTGGCGGCCTGCGCCTCACCTGCGCCGGTCGTCGGCCCCTCGCTGCGCGCGTAGTCGTCGCTGGTGCAGCCGGCGGCAAGGCTGGCCAGCAGCAAGGCGATACTCGATCTCAAGACCAGACGCATGGCTTCAGTCCTTCGGCAGGTCGAGGAAATGCCCGACCGTGGTGACGGCGGCCGGCTGAGCAACGCTGCCGTCGGCCATTGCCAGCGCGCGGTTGGCATCGGACGTCTTCACCTCCTCGGTGTTGTTGAGAAAATAGTCGGCGCTGCTGGCCGGCTGCGTGCCGTCGGTCGGCTCGACGAGCTTCTTCGACGGATCGACCGGCTTGACCAGATAGGGGGTGACGATGATGACCAGGTCGGTCTCGCGCCGCTGATAGGATTTCGAGGAGAACAGTGCCCCAAGCACCGGCATCTTGCCGAGACCGGGAATGCGCGAGGTGGTGATGTCGTTTTGCGACTGCAGCAATCCGGCGATCATGAAGCTCTGGCCGTTCTTCAGGTCGACCGACGTCCTGGCACGGCGCACAATGAAGCCGGGAACCGAAATGGTGCCAATATTATAGGAGGCCGAAGCGTCGATCGAGGAGACTTCCGGCGCGATGTCCAGGCTGACCAGCCCGTCCTTCAGGACGGTCGGCGTGAAATCCAGGCTGACGCCGTATTTCTTGTAGCTGACCGAGATCTTGCCGTTGTCCTCGGAGACCGGGATCGGGAATTCGCCGCCGGCGAGGAAGCTCGCCGTCTGGCCGGACCGGGCGATCAGGTTCGGCTCGGCCAGCCGCCGCGCCAGGCCGCGCTCTTCCAGCGCCTTGATGGCGATATCGATCGACACACCATTCGACAAAAGCCGGCCGATAATCTCGCCGGTGCCGGCGGTCGGCACCGAACCCGGATCGATCGTTACATCTCGGCCGCCGATGCCGTAGGCAAAATTGGCGGCGTACTTGGCGCCGAGATCCTGGCCCGCCTGCCGGTTGATTTCGACGAAACGGACGTTGAGCTGGACCTGCTGCGATGACGAGATATTGACGGAGTTGATCACCTCCTCGGTGCCGGAAAAGCGCGTCGCGATCTTGTTTGCCTTTTCGGCGGCGACCGCGTCATCCGCCTCGCCCGACAGCACGACACGGCCATTGGCCGAGCCGACCTTGATCCTGGCATCCGGCACGCTGGCTCGAATGGTGCTGGCCAACTGGTCGGTGTCGAGCGTCACCTCGATGTCGACGGTGCCGACAAGCTGCTTCTTCTCATCGAACAGCGCAATACCGGTGGTGCCGAGATTGTTGCCGAGCACATAGAAGGATTTGTCGGTCAGCGGATTGACGTTGGCGATCTCCGGATCGCCGATGACGATCTGGTAGAAGGCGGCACTGGTCATGATCGTCTTCGGCTTGCCCTTGGCAACCTTGATCGACGCGTTCTTGGTCGACGACACATAAACGATGTCGTTGTCGGCCCTTGCCGAGGCGCCGAAGGCCAGCATCGCGGCGGCAGCCACCGAAGCCGCGACAGCCGCAGTGCGCAAAACGCGCAACCGCCCCATGACCCGATATATGATCAGCCCCAGCATTGTCCCGTCCCTCACCCAGTCCCCACTGGCTTCTATTTCTGGTCCCGCGAAGGAACCTGGTATTCCTCGGCCTTTGTGCCGCGCGTCACGATGACGGTCTTGAACTTCGGTTTTTCCGGCTCTTTCACCACGGCATCGAACAGCGAACCGGCAGCGCCCTGCACATTCGAGGCTACCGATCCACCGAAGGAAGAGATGGTGGTGACGCCATTCTTGCCGTCGCCGCCCTCGCTGGAGGACCGAAGCGACAAGGACAAGGTGCCGACGGTGCGGGCCAGCGCCACCTTCTGCGCGCCGTCGGTCGTCACCTCGATGGTCACGGAATTGGAAATCTGCGGCGTCGTCTGGCGCTCGTCGGCCCCCTGCCCGACGCTCAGCACCTTGGCGTCGGCGGCAACGATCTCGGAGGTGATGGTGGAACCGGCAGCGCCCTGAGCGTTCTTGGCCACTTCCTGGATTTCGCCGGCATCGCGTGTCAGCACGACATCAACCCTGTCGCCCGGCGTGATGAAGCCGCCAACCCCGGCGATCTCATCGGTTCGGATAGTCACCGCCCGCATTCCTGGCGTCATCATGTTGGAAAGCGTGGCGCGGCCATTTGGTCCGGACAGCTTGGTCAGCAGCACCGGTTCGTTGACCTCGATCGGCGACAGCACCACGCGACTGCCATCGGCGAGCAACGCATTGATGGTGGTGAAGGCACCCTGCGGCACGGACTCTTGCGACCACGGGATTTCTCTAAGCTGTGCCCGGTCGAGTTCCATGCCGTAACGCAGCGGCGCATTGGCCACCACAATGGTCTTGAACTCCACCCCGGGCACAACAGGTGCCGGGATCGACGACGTCTTCTCCTCGGAATCGGCCTTGGCCTGGCTCTTGATCCAGAAATCCGCGGCGAAGATCGAGATCGCGCCAAAAACGGCGGCGATGCCGATCATCGATATGGCCTTGCCCCTCACGCCGAAACCCCTGATGCCCGCAGTTTCTTGTTTTGTTGGGCTCAGGGTAGGCGGCATTGTTAAAGAATTAGGAATCTTGTGTGGCGGTATTGGATCTATTTCCGTCTGCTTGGTTATCGAATGGTTTTGGGGTAAGAGGGGCCGGATCCCCGAACGGAACAGGAACCTCGGTCGCTTGGCGCTGAAAAGCGTGGCAGTATCGCGAGGTGATTCGCAGCACCGGACCCTATGGCAGGCATGGACGACAACAACGATCTCTTCGGCAATATGGATAAGCAGCCGCAGCCGGTTCGCACACCGGCACGTCCGGCGGATCCGCTGGTGCAGGCCACGAAGCGTCCTGCCGCGACAAAGGATGGCAGCGAGGGCTATAGCGCCGCCGACATCGAGGTGCTGGAAGGGCTGGAGCCGGTGCGGCGCCGGCCAGGCATGTATATCGGCGGCACCGACGACAAGGCGATGCACCATCTGTTCGCCGAGGTCATCGACAATTCGATGGACGAAGCGGTGGCCGGCCATGCCACCTTCATCGATGTCGAGCTCTCGGCCGACGGCTATCTCACCGTCACCGATAATGGCCGCGGCATCCCGGTCGACCTGCATCCGAAGTTCAAGAAGCCGGCGCTCGAAGTAATCATGACGACTCTGCATTCGGGCGGCAAGTTCGACTCCAAGGTCTACGAGACATCGGGCGGCCTGCATGGCGTCGGCGTGTCCGTGGTCAACGCGCTGTCGGACCATCTCGAGGTCGAGGTCGCGCGCGGCCGCCAACTCTATCGCCAGCGCTTTTCGCGCGGCGTTCCCGTGACCGGCCTGGAGCATTTGGGCGAGGTCCACAACCGGCGCGGCACAAAAACCCGCTTCCACCCCGACGAGCAGATTTTCGGCAAGGGCGCGGCGTTCGAGCCGGCGCGGCTCTACCGCATGACCCGCTCGAAGGCCTATCTGTTCGGCGGCGTCGAAATCCGCTGGACCTGCGACCCGTCGCTGATCAAGGAGAAGGACCAGACGCCGGCCAAGGCGGAATTCCACTTTCCCGGCGGCCTGAAGGACTATCTCAAGGCGTCGCTCGGCGACGAGTTCCAGGTGACGCGCGAAATCTTCGCCGGCAAGAGCGAGAAACAAGGCGGCCATGGAGCGCTCGAATGGGCGGTGACCTGGTTCGGCGGCGACGGCTTCATCAATTCCTACTGCAACACCATTCCGACCGGCGAAGGTGGCACCCACGAGGCCGGCTTCCGCAATGTGCTGACGCGGGGCCTGCGCGCCTATGCCGATCTCGTCGGCAACAAGCGCGCCTCCATCGTCACCTCGGAAGACGTCATGATCTCGGCGGCGGGCATGCTGTCGGTGTTCATCCGCGAGCCGGAATTCGTCGGCCAGACCAAGGACAGGCTGGCGACGATCGAGGCGATCCGCATCGTCGAGACCGCGATCCGCGACCCATTCGACCATTGGCTGGCCGACAATCCGCAGGAAGCGTCGAAGCTGCTCGAATGGGTGATCGCACGCGCCGACGAACGGGTGCGCCGCCGCCAGGAAAAGGAAGTGTCGCGCAAAAGCGCGGTACGCAAGCTGCGGCTGCCCGGCAAGCTCGCCGACTGCACGCAGAATGCCGCGGCCGGTGCGGAACTCTTCATCGTCGAAGGTGACTCGGCGGGTGGCTCGGCCAAGCAGGCCCGCGACCGCGCCAGCCAGGCTGTGTTGCCATTGCGCGGCAAGATCCTCAACGTCGCCAGCGCCGGCAACGACAAGCTCGCCGGCAACCAGCAGATCTCGGACCTGATCCAGGCGCTCGGCTGCGGCACGCGGTCGAAATACCGCGACGAGGATTTGCGCTACGACCGCGTCATCATCATGACCGACGCCGACGTCGACGGCGCCCACATCGCTTCGTTGCTGATCACCTTCTTCTACCAGGAGATGCCGGCGCTGGTGCGTGGCGGCCACCTTTATCTCGCGGTGCCGCCGCTTTACTCGATCCGGCAAGGCGGCAAGGTCGCCTATGCCCGTGACGACGCGCACAAGGACGAGCTTCTGCGTACCGAGTTCACCGGGCGCGGCAAGGTCGAGCTTGGCCGCTTCAAGGGTCTGGGCGAGATGATGGCCGCCCAGCTCAAGGAAACCACCATGGACCCGAGGAAGCGGACGCTGCTTCGGATCGATGTGATCGACGCCGAGGCGGCGACCAAGGACGCCGTCGATGCGTTGATGGGCACCAAGCCGGAAGCTCGCTTCCGCTTCATCCAGGAACGCGCCGAATTCGCCGAGACGGAAGTGCTGGATATCTAGCCGCCAGCCGGTCTATCTCCTTGTTTTGACGCAATTCCCAAGGGAAAGCGCTATGCGCTTTTCCCGGGAAAACCGTTTCACACTTTTCCTGGAATTGCTCTAGCTTGCGCTTCTGATACGGAGACCGGCATGTGATCTCGGCGCGGCTGAAGGGTTATTTCGAGACGAGTTTGGCGGGGTTGACGCAACCAACGCGCTCGGACTGGATTTTTGCCCTGCGCACCGTTTCGGCCGGCCTGATCGCGCTGCTGGCCGCCTACGCGCTGAAGCTCGACCATCCGCAATGGGCCATGATGACGGTGTTTATCGTCGCCCAGCCGGTTGCCGGCATGGTGCTGGCGAAAGGCTTCTACCGGTTGCTCGGCACGCTGGTCGGCGGTGCCGCGGCGATCGGCATCACCACGGTGTTCGGCACCGGCCCGTGGGTGCTGGTGACGGCGCTTGCCATCTGGATCGGCATCTGCACCTTCGTCTCGTCGCTGCTGCGCAATCCCGAAGCCTATGGTGCCGCCCTTGCCGGCTACACCGCGATGATTATCGGCCTGCCCGCCTTCGGACAGCCGCATCTCGTCGTCGACCTCGCGGTCGCGCGCTGTGCCGAGATCGTGCTCGGCATCGTCTGCGCCGGCCTGACAAGCCGGCTGATCCTGCCAAGACTGGCCAGCAACGCCATCGTCTCGCGCCTGAAGCGCTGCATTCTCGATCTTGCGACTTACGCGGCCGGTGCGTTCTCCGGCGGCGACCCGGCAACGCTGTCCGGCCTGCATCGAAAGCTGGTCGCCGATACCCAGACGCTCGGCGAGATGCGCGCCTATGCAAGGCTCGAAGCGCCGAGCTTCGCGCCGCGCGCCCATCCGGTCCGGCTCACCATCGGACAGCTGCTCTCGGCCCTCTCGGCGGCCCGTGCTTTGCATTCGCACGCCGCCCCCAGGAACGCCGCACTCATTCCGGTGCGCTCGGAATTGCAGTCGCTGGTCGGCGAGCTGTCGACAAAGCCCGGCGCGCTGGACGACACCACGCCCTGGGTAGCGCGGCTCGACGCCATCACGGCCAAGGCCCGGCAAATGCCCGATGCCTCGATCGACCAGGGTGACGACAGGGTCGGCACCATCACACGCCTCACCATCGCCGCCGATTTCGCCGAGGCGTTCAAGCAGGTGCTGCGCGGCCTCGACGCCTTGCGCGCGCCTGCGACGCGCCCGATCCGGGGCAGCAGGCAGCCTGCGCTGGTCGTGCATCGCGATTACTCCGGCGCATCGCGCAACGCTATCCGCGCTTCCCTTGCCACCTTGCTAGTCGCGGCCTTCTGGCTGACGACGAAATGGTCGGAAGCGGCCGGCACGGTCATTCTCGTTGCCGTCGTATCGAGCCTGTTTGCTGCCCGCCCCGATCCCGTGCAAGTCGCCTGGGGCTTCTTCAAGGGAACACTGCTCGCTTTGCCCTTTGCCTTTCTTGTCGGTCAGATCGCGTTGCCCGCTTTGCCCGGCTTCGGCTGGTTCATGCTGTTTGTCGTGCCGATCCTGGTGCCCACGGCGCTGGCGATGGCCAATCCACGCTATGTCGGCGTGGCGACGGCCTTCGCTATCAACTTCCTCGCCTTCCTCAGTCCGCATCAGGCGATGACCTATGATCCCGTGCCCTTCTTCGCCGGCTCGGCGTCGATCCTAGTCGGCATTCTGCTGGCGATCGGCGTCTTCATCGTCGTGCTGCCCGCCGATCCGTGGCTTGCGGCCAACCGCATCGTGCGCGCCATGCGCGAGGATTTGGCGCGGCTTTGCCTGCATGAGCGGGTGCCGAGGCGCTCGGCCTTCGAGAGCCTCGCCTATGACCGCATCAATCAACTGATGCCGCTGGTGCAGAACGCCGGCAGCAAGGGCGATGCGGTCCTGGGCGGTGGCGTCGCCGCCGTCACCGTCGGCCTGGAGATCCTGCGGCTGCGCGGAGCAAGCCAAAGCCATGCCATCCCATCCGAGACCGCGCTTTCGATCACGAACTTCCTGCGGGGGCTGGCGCGCGAACTCCTCTTCCGCGCCCCCGGCGATCCGCGGACGTCGACCGTCGCCGTCGCCCGCCAATATGCGGCGAGCATCGCCCAACGAAACGGCGCCGGCGAATTGCTGCAGATAGCGGCATCGTTGCGCATCATCGCCGCGGCGATGGAGGATTTCCCTGATTTCTTCGCGAGCAACAGGCCTTAGCGAATGTCATTGCTGGCTGGATCTGCGCATAGGCGTCCCGTTCTCGGCTGGCTTTGATTCATCGTCAAGATCGACCTTGAAGTGCTCCGCGACCCGCGCGATAAGGCTCGAGATACCGCCTATGGCTTCCTGAAGCTTTGCCTTGTCAGGCGCACGAGGTATCTGGCCTGAAGGCAACGTATATCTGAAAGTGGTCGCATACGCCTCCAGCCAAACGAGTGACTTCAACGCCGTTTTCTCGGCGTGATCGTCCGGAAATCGCCTTACAATCTTGTCCAGCTGATGTGCATCGTGACGTTCGATGTGAATTGCCTCCGAGGTCGCCAGCGCCCGGATTATGCTCGATCGCCTGTTGGCTGAGATAGGCGGCGTTGCGAGACCCTGATGCAGCCAGAGTGCGTGCATCCCTGATACAACCATTCGCCAATCGAAGAGCGCTGGCGATGGTCCACTGGTCAGACATCCAATCGACGCCCGTCCCGAGCAACGTCATACGCGATCGTATTTCGCGAATCCCAACTTGCCGCCAAAGCGCTCGATGTAGTGGACAGGATAGTCGCTGGAATTCCGATTTCGTGCTGGATTTCCCAACCAATGAGCGGGTCCAGGAGTTCCGGCCTAGCATCATCCGGCAACGCAACGAGAATATCCCAGTCGCTATCGGGCCGATTGTCGCCCCGTGCTCGGCTGCCGAACAGCCAGATAGAATCGGGGTTCAGGCGAACCCGGATTTTATCGATCAGCGGCTTGATCTCGGTCGGTACCGCGAGACGCTTTGAGGATGGATGGCGCATGCTCAAAACATAATACCAATTCTTTACTTCGACAACGCAATGGCATCGAAACCGTCCAGCCGTCAAATGGATCCAAAGCTAGGCGGCGGCGATCGCCAGCGCGTGGCCTCGCGCGTTCTCGCGCAGCGCATCGAGATGGATCGACTTGACCAGCGCGGCCAGATCGCCTTCCGCCGACTGTCCACCCACCTCCTTCAGCATCAGCCAGCTGACCTCCTGCACACCGGCGACGCGCTTGCCGTTGGCGACCTCGCGCCAGATCTTCAGTGCGCGCAGGATGATGGCGTGCGTTGCGGCGGCGAGGCCGGCGCTGCGGAACAGCGCCTGCAAGGCGACATCGTGCCCGCCAGCAAGCAGCGCCCTCACCCTTTGTTCGGACTGCTGGCTGAGCGCGACCAGCGCCGAGCCGAAGAAATCGACCTTGCCATGCGCGATGGTGCGGATGAGGAAGCTGGCGGTGAGATCGCCACGCAGCCTGAGATGCTCGATCAGTGCGGCATGTTCTTCCTGGCGCGTGCCCTCGATCAGCGTCACCGAAGCCTTGACGCAAGCGTCGCGCATGACGCGATCGGCGCGCGCCGCGCCCATCATTGCCATGACCAGCGGCGATGTTTTCAGCATCTCGCCGAGCTTGACGAGCAGCATATGCCGGCAGTCGGCAGGCAGCCGGGCGTCCGAGATCAGCGCCTCACGAACCAGAGGCAGATGGCCGTGGCGTTCGGCCATGCGGCGAAAGCTGAGCGAGGCGATGTCGGCGCCGCTGTTGGCAAGCAACACGGCGCAGGCTTCCGCCTCGCCGATCTCGGCGATGGCCGCCGACAGCGCCATCGAGACGACCGGCCGGTCGGCGATCAGTTTCTGCGTCGCCTTCGGACTTGAGGCCACGCGGTTGATCAGGTCGGCGTCGGTGAGCAGCGGCGAGCGCGCCAGCACTACCCCGGCGACTTCCGGCTGGTCGGACGCCAGCACGCTGATGATCTGCAATGGCGCGTAGTGGCTCATGGACAGCGCCTCGGCCATCGCCAGACGCACCTTCGACGAGGCATCGTCGAGCAGCAGGGTCAGCGCCGCTTCGGCGGCGCAACGATCCTCGAAAGGCAGGTCGGAATTGACATAGGCTCGGGCCAACGCGCTGGCGGCGGCGGCGCGTTCCGACACCCTGGCCGTGTAGATCCATTTCAGGAAATGCGAAACAACAACCATGCCCGTCTGCTTAAGCCCCTTGCCAGAAGGTTTCTGGCCCCGGTCAGGACGGTAGGCAGAAATGGTTTACGAACGGTTCACCATGTTCATTAACTGGCTTGCGAGCACCGAATGCAGCGCTTATCAACCCCATGGCAGCAGAGGAGCAGGATATGGCCGGGCTTTATCTCCAGGAGTTCGTTGTCGGCCAGGTCTTCCAGCACACGCTGCGCAAGACCGTTACCGAAAGCGACAACATGCTGTTTTCGGTGATGACGCTGAACCCGCAGCCGCTGCACATCGATTTCGATTTTGCCGCCAGGAGCGAATGGGGCAAGCCGTTGGTCAACTCGTTGTTCACACTCGGCCTGATGATCGGCATCTCGGTCAATGACATTACCGTCGGCACCACGGTGGCCAATCTCGGAATGAAGGAAACCGTGTTTCCGCATCCGGTCTTCCATGGCGACACCATCCGGGTCGAAACCACCGTCATTTCAGTGCGCGAATCCAGGTCGAAACCCGATCGCGGCATCGTCGAATTCGAGCATCGCGCCTACAACCAGCATGGCGATCTCGTCGCCAAATGCACGAGGCAAGCGATGATGCTGAAGAAGGCGGCCTGAAGCATGCGTTCGCTGCTGTTCGTCCCCGGCGATTCCGAGAGGAAGCTGGAAAAGGGTTTTGGTGCCGGCGCCGATGTCGTCATCGTCGATCTTGAGGATTCCGTGGCGCCGCACAACAAGGCGCTGGCGCGCGAGGTGGCGGCGCGCTTCCTCGCCAAGCGCAGGGCGCAAACCAGTTCGGCCATCTATGTCAGGGTCAACGATCTGTCGACCGGGCTGACCGATGACGATCTAGCCGCTCTGGTGCCGGCAAGACTCGACGGTATCATGCTGCCCAAGTCGAACAGCGGCCAGGATGTGCAGCATCTCTCGGCAAAACTCAGGGTGCACGAGGCCGAAAACGGTCTCGCCGACGGCGTGATCAAGATCCTGCCGATCATCACCGAAACCCCGGCGGGCGTGCTGGCGGCGGCGACCTATGCCGGGACAAGCGCGCGGCTTGCCGGTCTCACCTGGGGCGCCGAGGACCTGTCGGCGGCGATCGGCGCGCGCACGGCCCGCGACGAGCGCGGCCGCTACACCGACGTGTTCCGCCACGTTCGCATCATGACCATACTCGCCGCCGGTGCGGCGGAGGTCGCGGCGATCGACACCGTCTTTCCGAATTTTCGCGACATGGCGGCCTTCGAAGCGGAATGCACTGAAGCCGAGCGCGATGGCTTCACCGGCAAGATGGCGATCCACCCCGATCAGGTGCCGATCATCAACGCCGCCTTCACGCCGTCGGTCGAGGCGGTGAGACAATCGGCGGCAATCGTCGCGGCGTTCAAGGCGGCGGGAAATCCCGGCGTCGTCGGCATCGACGGCAAGATGTACGACCGCCCGCATCTGCGACTGGCCGAACGGCTGCTGGCGCGGGCCAGGGCGGCCGGCGTTTCCGCTTAGAGCAATCTCCAGGAAACGTGTGAAACGGTTTTCTGTCCGAAACTGCGTCAAAAAGGGAATTAGAGCGGTTCGGCGTTTTCGTGAAACGGTGAACCGCTCTGGTCTCAGTCCCGCGCCAGCACGATGATCCGGTCTTCCCGCAGATAGGCCAGCGTTTCCGACTTCAGCGGGTTGACGGTGACGCCGCCCAGCGCCCGCTGGTCGGCCTCTCCGGCGCGAATGCGCCGGTAACCTAAGGCGATTTCGCCCCGCAACCGCGCCGATTCCGCGATCGTCCAGAAGGTCAACGGCCGATCGATGGCGACATAGTCGGCGACCGGACGCATGTAGATTTCGGAGCCCTTCTCGTCGAGCAGGTCATCGAAGATCGCGGCAAGGTGCTGGTTCTCGGACGCCTGCGCCAGCATCAGGCTGACCAGCCTGTTGCTGACGACGAAATCATCGGCCTTGGTCACTGCCGCAAGCTCTCGGTTGCGCACATCGATCATCTCGCTGACGATGCTGATGTGCATGCCGGCATCATCCGCGATCTTGCGCAGATGCAGCAGCGTTACCAGCGTGCGCGTATCGGCGGGCTGCGCTGCCATGGTTTCGCTATAGCCGAGGACCAGCACGTGGTCGTAGGAAGGCACGTCCAGACTTGCCAGCGCGGTGCTGCTCGACGTGTCCGTGACGCGGCAGTAAACCGACAGATTGTCGCCGGCGACGGGCAGGCCGGCAACTTCCTGCTCGAGGCCGGGCGTATCGGCCGCGATGGTCAGGATCGAACCAGGCGCGACGTAGCGCGACAGTTCGTAGGTTATGATCGGACCGCGCCGGTTCCAGCCGAGGACAAGCGTGCGCTCCGGCTTCGTCTCGACGGGCCGCGGCTCGAGGATCGCCGCCGCGTCGATCTTGATCCCAGCGCTCCGCAGCTTTATCGCCGCATCGTCCTCGGCGATGATGATGGCGCGCATGTCCTTGCCGATCACCAGGTCCGATGGCGGATTGAGATTGACGCGCCCCTTTTGGTCGCAAAGCCCGATCAGCGCGCAGTGTTCATACGCCATCACGGCCTCGCCGAACGTCCTGCCGGTGAGGTCCGGCTGCTCGGTCGTGTAGATTTCGCAGCCGTCGAAATCGAGCAGCTCCGAATAGACGCCGCTGAGGCCCGACTGCCGGCTCGAATGCACGACGATGCGCGAGATCAGCTGATCGGCCAGCACGAGCTGCACCTCGGCTCCGCCGACGACGCGCGCGACCTCGGCGTTCTTGCCATCGCGGATCTCGGCGGCGATGTTGTAGGGGGCGGTGCGCCGGTTCGGGTCGTTGACCAGCGCCAGCACCGTCTTGATGACCTGCGAATCCGGATCGTCACCGTCCGGCGACAGCACGATGACCGACCGCGAGGTCTGCGGATTGACGATGGCCAGGTCGTAGAGATCGGTCGGGTCGCCGCTGCGGCAGATGATGCGCGTGTTGCCTAGTTTGCCGACCTTGGCCGCGATCTCGTCCTCCATCTCGACCTTGTCCATATTGGCCATGACGACGATGCGCGGACGGCGGCGGCTGCCATTGGCGATGACGAGTTCGGAGATGACGTCGAAGATCGACGGCGACCAGTTGAGGATGATGGTGTGATCGGTCTCCAGCACCCGCGAGCGGCCTTTGCGCAATTCATCGAGCTTGCTGTCGACGCCGGCGCTCAGCACGCCGATGAGGGCCGACACGACGAAGATGCCGGCAAGCGTGACAAACAGCATAACGAGACGAAAGGCCCAGCCAGCGTCGCCGCCCATCGTACCGGAATCGAGCGTGCGCATCAGTGATTCCCAGAACGCTTCGACAAAGTTCAGCGGCTCGCCGCCTTCAGGCGCGATGCGGGTCACCGCAAGGAAACCCGCGGCGGCGATGATGATCAGCAGGGAAACCACGGCAAGCCAGCCAATCAGCGCGATCGGGCCGGCGGCCATGCTCTTGTCAAACCCGTAGCGCAGCCGGGTTCCCAGCGAGTCTCGTTTCTTCATGTAGCCGATGCCCCGCAATATCCCCAAGGTCGATGCGCCAATGCCAGCGCATCGCCGAAGCCGCTCTCTTAGCCTGTGTTCAAATAAAGGGGAATCGCATTCGCGTGCTCACGGCAGGGAATCCGCCGACGCGGCAGACGGCGGCCGACTCCAACGGTTAGTCCTTGTCCCAGCGTGGCCGGCGCATCGAAAACACCTCGTCGACGCTGGCATAGTCCATATAGCCGAGGCGAGCGACGTTGCCCGCCTTGGTGATGTCGAACAGACCGTCTGTCAGGAAGGCGTCGTCGATGTATACGCCGACCACTTCGCCGGCGACGACGACAGCACTTGTCGGCGATCCGTCCAGCGCCTTTGGCCGAAAGACCTCCGTCACCCGGCATTCGAGTGCCGCCGGCGCCGCCGCCACCCGCGGTGGCGCGACCAGGCGCGACGGCGCCATGGCAAGATCGGCATAAATGAATTCATTGAAGCCGCGCGGTGCACTGACCGATGTGCGGTTCATCTTGTCGGCGAGATCGCGGCTGACCAGATTGGCGACAAACTCACCGGTTTCCTGCGCGAAGGAGGCGCTGTCTTTCTCGCCCTCGGAGGAGAACCAGACAATGAACGGCCGTGTCGAAACGGCATTGAAGAAGGAGTACGGCGCGAGATTGACCTCACCGGCCTTGTTCAGCGTTGAAATCCAGCCGATCGGACGCGGCGCCACGATCGCCTTCGAAGGGTCGTGCGGCAGACCGTGGCCCTTTGAAGGTTCGTAGAACATTCAGTCCGCCCACGGCCCCGAATAGTCGCGGTAAAGCGTTGCCGGATCTGGCCGTGGCCGCTCCGGCGCCGGCCCCGCATAGGAGCCTATATGGATGAAGCCGACGACGCGCTCCTGCGGCGCCAGCCCGAGCAGAGCCCTGCCCTCCGGCACATCCGAATACCAGTTGCTGATCATGTTGGTGCCATAACCCAGCGCGTTGGCTGATATCATCAGGTTCATCGCCGCCATGCCGCCCGACAGGAACATTTCCCATTGCGGGATTTTTGGATTCTCCCTGGGGATCGACACGACGCCGATCACCAGCGGCGCGCGCGAGAACCGCGCCAGTTCCTGGTTACGGCGGCCTTCCGGCAAGGGTCCCTCCCGCTGCTCGGCAAGCGCGGCCAACTGTCTGCCGATCTCGATACGAGCGTCGCCACGATACAGGATAAAGCGCCATGGCTCCAATCGGCCATGATCGGGCACCCGCGAGGCGGCGGCGATCATCGTCGCGATCTCCGCATCGCTCGGCGCCGGCTCCTTCAAATCAGGGATCGGCGCGGAGTTTCGGGTCAGCAGGAAGTCGATGATCGGCGACGCCATGGGCGCAAGTCTCCTAAACATTCTGTTTTGAGCTGAAGCGCACCATCGGGAATTCGGGCGGCTCGGGCATTGGCGTAGTATACGCCGGACGGAAGAGTCGTATCGATCGGACTCTTAAGCCTTGAAATTGCCACCGCCATGAGCTTCAACGCAAGGCATGTTTGAGGGGACTATCCGTCTTTTCCTGGTCTGGCTCGGCGCCCTGCTGTTCATGGCGCCGGTTTCGTTCGCCATGGCGCAGAACGTCGATGGCGTAAGCGACCTGAAGCTCCCGGGAATCTCGAGCTATGCGACGCCGAAAGGCGAGAGGTCGCTGGCGCTGAGCGGCGGCGGCGCCATCACGCTGTCCGCCCAACTGACCGACAAGGGTTCGGATATCACCCGCGGCATCGTCTGGCGGGTCTTCAGGCCCGAAGCCGTCAACGGCAAATTGCCGATGGTCGCCTCCGCCCATGGCGGCACCGCCGTCTTCCAACTCGAACCTGGCAGCTATCTGGTTCACGCCTCCTACGGCCGGGCCGGCGCCACCAAGCGTATCACTGTCGGCAAGGACGCCAAGCGCGAGAGCCTCGTGCTCGATGCCGGCGGCCTCAAGCTCGACGCCGTGCTGTCTGGCGGCGTGCGCATTCCGGCGAAAAAACTGCGCTTTTCGATCTACGAGGGCACCGCCGAGGCCAATGGCGACCGCGCGCTGATCATTCCCGATGTCGAGCCAAACAGCGTCGTGCGGCTTAACGCTGGCATCTACCATGTCGTCTCGACCTATGGCGCGGTCAACGCGGTCATCCGCTCCGACATCCGCGTCGAGGCGGGCAAGCTGACCGAAGCCACCGTCGAGCACCACGCCGCCGAGATCACGATGAAGCTGGTGCGCGAAACCGGTGGCGAGGCGATCGCCGACACGTCCTGGTCGCTGCTCAACGAATCCGGCGATCCGATCAAGGAAACCGTCGGCGCCTTCGCCTCGATGGTTCTGGCCGAGGGCGACTACACCATCATCGCCAAGAACCGCGACCGCATCTACCAGAAGGATTTCACGGTCGTGGCCGGCCAGAACCAGGAGATCGAGGTTCTGGCCACCGAGGCCGCGGCGATGGACCCTGAGGAAGGCGCGGACTAGCCCTTCGTTTCCTGATTTCAGGCAGCCAGCTTGGTCCGCGCCGGCAGGAACGGAATGCGGCGACGCGCCACGACTGGCGCCAGGTCGAACACACCGCGATAAAGGCGATCGAGCAACGCCTTGCGGTCGCGCAACGGCTCCAGTTCGCTCCAGCTCAGCACCTCGCCGACACGCACCTCGATCGCCTTGCCGGACAGCCGCGCGAATTCGTGGATGAGCAGCGACGTGCGCAATGTCAGCGACGCCTTGCCGACGAATTTCGCCACCCGGCCGTCGCGTTCGGCCATGTTCATCGGCCCGCTGACCAGATGGAACAGCCTGCCATTCTGCCCGGAAAAATGCATCGGAATGACCGATGCCTTTGCCTCCTGAATGAGACGCGCCGGAAACATCTTCCACGGCAGGTCGCGCGCCCGGCCAAAACCTTTTGGCGCGGTGGCGACGCCGCCGGCCGGAAACACCACGATGGTGACGCCTTCCTTGAGCAGCCGCACCGCCTCGTGGCGCACGGCCATGTTGCTCTTCAGCGCGTCCTTGGTCCCGGAAAAGTCGATCGGCAGCGAGTAAGGCTCCATCTCGCGGATCTTGAGCAGGTCTTTGTGGATCATCACCCGGAACGGGCGTCCGAGTTGTTCGGCCAACGACAGCACCGCAATGCCGTCACCGATACCGAACGGATGATTGGCGACGATCACCAGCGGCGTATCCGGCAATTGTGCGGGTGGCCATTGATCGGCGGCTCGTACCCGCACATCGATCAGGTCGAGCATGCGGCTGAACACGCGTTCGCCGGTCGGTACGACCTGACGGCGCCAGAAATCGTAAAGCGCGGTGTAACGGTCGCGGCCCGACAGACCTTCGACCGAATGAATGAACCAGCGCGTCAGCGCCGGCTGGCGCGGATTGGCATAGGAAAGCTCGGGAAAAGGTCGTTCGCGCAATTTCAGCTTGAGCATATGGGCTCATTACAAGGTCGGCGTGACAAGGATATGAAAATGGCGGTGGATCGCTCCACCGCCATTTGGTCGGAACTGTGCCGATCAGGCCGCGCGTTTGCGCCTGCGGTCGGGTGTAACAGCTTCTTCGGCCAACTGCGCGATCGCCTGGTCAAGACCAAGCGATTCCTGGTCGCGTGAACCCAGCCGGCGCATGTTGACGGTCTGCTCCTCAGCCTCGCGCTTGCCGCAAACGAGGATGACCGGAACCTTGGCTAGGCTGTGTTCGCGGACCTTGTAGTTGATCTTCTCGTTGCGCAGATCCGCTTCCGCCAACAGGCCGGCGGCCTTCAGCTTTGCCACGACCTCTGTCGCATAGCCGTCGGCGTCCGACGTGATCGTCGCCACCGCCACCTGCAGCGGCGCGAACCACAGCGGGAAATGGCCGGAATAGTTCTCGATCAGGATACCGAGGAAGCGCTCCATCGAGCCGCAGATGGCGCGGTGCACCATCACCGGCTGCTTCTTCTCCGAATCCGAGCCGATGTAGAAGGCACCAAACCGCTCCGGCAGGTTGAAGTCGACCTGCGTCGTGCCGCATTGCCATTCGCGGCCGATGGCGTCCTTCAGCACATATTCGAACTTCGGCCCATAGAAGGCGCCCTCGCCTGGATTGATCGAGGTCTTGATGCGATTGCCGGAACGCGTCTTGATCGCTTCCAGCACGCTGCCCATGATCGCCTCGGCGTGATCCCACGCCTCGTCGGTGCCGACGCGCTTGTCCGGCCGTGTCGACAGCTTGACGCTGATCTCGTCAAAGCCGAAATCGGCATAAGTCGACAGGATCAAATCGTTGATCCGCAGGCACTCCGACGCCAGCTGTTCCTCGGTGCAGAAGATGTGCGCGTCGTCCTGCGTGAAGCCGCGCACGCGCATCAGCCCGTGCAGCGCGCCCGACGGCTCATAGCGATGCACATTGCCGAATTCCGCAAGTTTTACGGGTAGATCGCGGTAAGACTTCAACCCATGCTTGAAAATCTGCACATGGCCCGGACAGTTCATCGGTTTCAGCGCGAAGACCCGGTCGTCATCGGTATCGTCGCCGGCGACTGTCACCTTGAACATGGCGTCGCGATACCAGCCCCAGTGGCCTGACGTCTCCCACAGGCTCTTGTCGAGCACCTGCGGCGCGTTGACCTCCTGGTAGCCCTGCTCGTCGAGTCGGCGGCGCATATAGTTCACCAGGTTCTGGAACATCTTCCAGCCCTTGGCGTGCCAGAAGACGACGCCCGGCCCCTCTTCCTGGAAATGGAACAGGTCCATCTCGCGGCCGATCTTCCTGTGGTCGCGCTTCTCGGCCTCCTCCAGCATCGTCTGGTAGGCTTCAAGCTGCGCCTGGTCGGCCCAGGCGGTGCCGTAGATGCGCGTCAGCATCGGGTTGTTCGAGTCACCGCGCCAATAGGCGCCGGCCACCTTCATCAGTTTAAAGGCGTTGCCGATCTGCCCGGTCGAGGCCATGTGCGGGCCGCGGCAAAGGTCGAACCAGTCGCCCTGCGCATAGATCTTGAGGTCCTGGTCCTCAGGAATGGCGTCGATCAGCTCCAGCTTGTAGCGCTCACCCTTGTCGGCAAACACTTTTTTCGCCTTGTCGCGCGACCAGACTTCCCTGGTGAACGGCTTGTTGCGCGCGATGATCTCGCGCATCTTCTTCTCTATCACCGGGAAATCATCAGGCGTGAACGGCTCATTGCGGGCGAAGTCGTAATAGAATCCGTTCTCGATCACCGGCCCGATGGTCACCTGCGTTCCCGGCCACAGTTCCTGCACGGCTTCCGCCAGCACATGCGCCGCGTCGTGGCGAATCAGTTCCAGCGCGCGCGGATCGTCGCGGGTGACGATCTCGACCTTGCCGGACTTGCCGAGCGGGTCGCTGAGGTCGCGCACGGTGCCGTCGATGGCATAGGCGACGGCCTTCTTGGCTAGCGATTTGGAGATCGATTCGGCCAGCCCAGCACCGGTCATCGCCGCGTCGTATTCGCGGATAGAGCCATCGGGAAATGTCAGGGAAACGGAATTCAGCATCATGTATCTCCTATCCAGTCCCGCAAACGAGCGCGGGTGGTTAAAATGCATGCCCCCCAAAAGTGTATGGCGGTTTTGGAGTTACGACATGCATAGGGAAAAGCCGGATGCGTCCGGCGGCGGCTGTCTTTTATGGACAGTTTCCGCCGCCGTAAAGCCCGGCTCGGGTGTCAGGCGTTCATTTCACCAGCTGAGGCAGATCTTTCAGGAACGCGGCCCGCGTCTTGAGGCCCTTGGGCATGTCGGTGCGGTTGGTGTCGACCACCAGCCGCGCAAAGACGATCTGGCGGCCGTCCTTATTCGCCCAGCCGACGAACCAGCCGAGCGAGCGCTTATCCCTGACCTTGTCGTCATCGTTAGCCAGCTTGGTGCTGCCGGTCTTGCCTTGCACCGTCCACCCCCCAGCCTGGAATGTCGGGACGATGGCTGATGTCATGTCGTAGGCCTTGGCCGAGACCGGCAGCTTGCGGGTCAGAAGCTTGCGCAGGAAATCGACCTGCTCGACCGGGGTGATCTTCAGGGAAGAGTTCACCCAGGACTGGGTCAGGCCATCATTCTTGCCGGGGTTGCCGGAAACGTCGGCGTTGCCGTAGTCGAACTTCGACACATAGCCGGCAAAGCTTTGCGGCCCAAGCCGGCGGGTGATTTCCCTGGAGAACCACAGGATCGAATCCCGCTCCCAGATCACCGGATCGACGGTCTTCTGGTCCCGCTTCACCGCCTTGAATTCAGGTTTGTAGTCCCAGCTCGGCGTGTGCTCGTCACCCAGGATCCCACTATCATAACCGATCAGCGACAGCGGCACCTTGAACGTCGACGCCGGGCTGAACCGCTGATCGCACACCCCATCCCGGTAGAGCGTCTTGCCGCTCGCCGCATCGGCGATCACCGTGCATTGGACGTCCTTCAGCGGCGCCGATTGCGCGCGCAGCGGAAATCCCAGCAGCCAGGCGAGCAGGAAAAGGATCCCGGCAAAGATGAAGGGAAGACGGTCGAAATTACGCATTTTTGCTCGCTCCAGAACGGGTGTTCGAGCGGCTTAGCGAGGTCTCTTGTCTCGATTTTGTCTCAAATGCGCAGTCTTTGTGCAGGCTGGCGTTAACCCTACCAGATCGTAAACTCGCAGAGCCGCCGGAGCGTGACCGGCTCGATCAGCCTTGCGCTTCGCCGGGCTTGCTGCCGATCCGCCAGTAGCGCCATGGCGTGAACCAGACATAGCGCTCAGCCAAGGTTTCCGGCACGCGGTCGATGCCATGCGTGCCGAATGGCCCGCAGCGCAGCACGCGAAAAAATCCCATCCAGGCGCCGGCCCACAGGCCATGGCGGGCGATCGCCTCATGAGCGTATTCGGAACAGGTCGGCAGATGCCGGCAGGAATTGCCGACAAAGCCGGACAGTGTCAGCTGGTAAAGGCGCACAATCGACGTGCCGAGGAGACGACCTGGCGTCTTGCGCCACGGGCCGGGCCAGTTGCGACCGCGCTTTGGCGGTCCGGCGCTACGCGCATGTCCATGCTGGTCGCGCACCATAGTCTCCGTTCCAGAGCATGATCCCGAAAAGTGGAAACCGGTTTTCTCCGACGAACGGAAACCGTTTGTCAAAGACCATGCTCATACGATCGCGTTTCCCAGGCGATAGATGTGAGCTTCCACTGGAGAACGCAATCCCCTCCTGTCACGGACGGAAACGGCGAAACGGTCGCCGGCGGTCGATCATCGGCCCTCAGGCCGCTTGTTCTTCGGCGCGCTTCTTCTCGATCTGGCCGATGGCATCGACGACGGCATCGAAAGTCAGCATGGTCGAGGCGTGGCGCGCCTTGTAGTCGCGCACCGGCTCCAGATATTTCAAATCCGCGAAGCGGCCGTCAGGCGGCGCGCCATTTTCCTTCAGCATTTTCAGCATCGTTTCGCGCACCGCACGCAGTTCCTCGGCATTCGCGCCGACGACGTGCCGCGCCATGATCGAGGACGATGCCTGGCCGAGCGCGCAAGCCTTCACGTCATGGGCGAAGTCAGTGACCACGCCGTCCTGCATCTTGAGGTCCACCGTGACGGTCGAGCCGCACAGCTTGGAATGCGCCTTGGCGGTCGCGTCGGGATGATCGAGACGGCCGATGCGGGCGATGTTTCCGGCGAAACCCAGAATTTTCGCATTGTAGACATCGTTTATCATTATTTTCCAATCCGTCGCCGCCAAGCGAACAGCGATTGCCGCTGACGTGTCTTCCTTTCGCTCGTCACGATCTTATATAATGCTGGCAGTCCGGTATCGACAAGACAACGAAAGTCAGTGTTCTTGCCGGGAAGTTCACGCCACTTGCGGGGCTGGAAACGGGGCGAGTTTCCGACACCGAAAGGTCGTGGTCCGTTCAACTCGTTCCTCCGCCGAGAGGAACTACGGGAGACGCCTTTATGGATGCCGTCATCAAGAAACTCATGCCCCAGTCAGCCTATATGGAGAAGCCGGTTACCGACCGGCCGAGCGAAGCCGAAGTCGAAGCCGCCGTGCGCACGCTTTTGCGCTGGACCGGCGACAATCCGGACCGCGAAGGGCTGATCGACACGCCAAAGCGGGTGGCCAAGGCCTTTCGCGAAATGTTCGGCGGATACGATATGTGCCCGGCCGAGGAGCTTGGCCGCACCTTCGAGGAGGTCGCCGGCTACGACGACCTGGTCATCGTCAAGGACATCACATTCCACTCGCACTGCGAACACCACATGGTGCCGATCATCGGCAAGGCGCATGTCGGCTATCTGCCCGACGGCAAGGTCGTCGGCCTGTCCAAGATCGCGCGCGTGGTCGATATCTTCGCCCATCGCCTGCAGACGCAGGAGGCCCTGACCGCGCAGATCGCCGGCGTCATCCAGGATGTGCTCAATCCGCGCGGCGTCGCCGTGATGATCGAGGCCGAGCACATGTGCATGGCCATGCGCGGCATCCGCAAGCAGGGTTCAACCACGCTGACCTCGACCTTCACCGGCGTCTTCAAGGATACGCCCGAAGAGCAGGTTCGTTTCGTCACCATGGTGCGTGGCGGCGGATCTGATAGCCCCACCGACTTCGCTAGATAAGGACCGGCGATGTCGGGACTGGAATTTCCAAAAGCTCCGTCGGACAAGAAAGCGTTGGAGGAAGGCGCGGTGTTTTCACCGCGCTTCGACGCAGCCGGCCACGTCACAGTCGTCGTCACCGATGCCGAAGACGGCATGCTGTTGATGGTGGCGCACATGAATGCGCAAGCGCTGGCGCTGACGCTGGAGACAGGCATCGCCCACTATTGGTCGCGTTCGCGCAACGCGCTGTGGAAAAAGGGCGAAACGTCAGGCAATTTTCAGCATGTCGTCGAGATGCTCACGGATTGTGACCAGGACGCCATATGGTTGCGCGTCAAAGTGTTGGGCCACGACGCAACCTGTCACACCGGCCGGCGTTCATGCTTTTATCGGACTGTGGGGCTGATCGACGGCAAGGGGACGCTTGCCGACGATGGCAGCAAGCCGCTGTTCGATGCGGAAAACACATATCGGAAACCAGCTTGAACCTTCTGCCTGACACCAGCGACACAGATTCATCATTTCGATACGGCCCGCCAGTATATTAGCCGTGGGACAAGGGAGATCGTGATGCTCGAGTGGGCGTCATCGCGTAGCAGACCAGATGTCAGGGAGGCCAACGGCCTGTCCTCGTCCGGCGGCGCTTCGGGGACACAACCACCAAGGAAGACCGGCATTTCGCTCGCCTTGGGCGGAGGTTGCGCCCGCGGCTGGGCGCATATCGGCGTGTTGCGCGCGCTCGACGAAGCCGGCATCGAAGTGTCGATGATCGCCGGCACCTCGATCGGCGCGCTGGTCGGCGGCTGCTATCTCGCCGGCAAACTGGACGAACTGGAAGAATTCGCCCGCAGCCTGACCAAGCGCCGCATCTTCGGCCTGCTCGATCTCAACCTGCGCGGCAGCGGCCTGTTCGGCGGCATGAAGCTCGACGCCCGGCTGCGCGAGCACATGGCCGGCATTCGTTTCGAGGACTTGGCCAAGCCGTTCGTCGCAGTCACGTCCGAAATCCGTACCGGCCATGAAATCTGGCTGTCGAGCGGCTCATTGATCACCGCCATGCGCGCCTCCTATGCGCTGCCCGGCGTGTTCGAGCCGGTGGATTGCAACGGCCGCGTGCTGGTTGACGGCGCGCTGGTCAATCCGGTTCCGGTGTCGGTCTGCCGCGCCTATGAGCAGCCCCTCGTAGTGGCGGTCAATCTTCACTACGACCTGTTCGGGCGCGCCGCGGTGATAAAACACAGCGCCGGCGAGCTGGTCATCGAAAAGGATGCGCCGAGGCCCGGCCAGATCGACGCCGAGCACCGGTCGCATCAGACCCGGCTCGGCATCACTGGCGTCATGGTCGAGGCCTTCAACATCATCCAGGACCGCATTTCGCGCGCCAGGCTTGCGGGCGATCCGCCAGACATGTCGCTGCAGCCGAAGCTCAGCCATATCGGCCTGACCGAGTTCCACCGTGCCGACGAGGCGATCAACCTCGGCTATCAGGCGACGATGGCGCAGATCGGCGAACTGACCCGGCTGCAAACGGTCCTCGCCTGATGCAGGTTTTCCAATGCAGGAAACAACCACTTGAAGCGCGTCGCCTAAACTCAACACGACGCGCTTCAAGCACAGGTGGCTGATGACGGATCAGCACGCAGCTTCGGCGGACGGAGCGGCATCCTGAGGTATTGCCGGATTCTGCCTAAGCATCAGAGCCAGAACCGCGCCAAGGAAAACCGCGGCGGCGGCGAACAATCCGGCCATACGCAATCCGTCGACGACATCCGATGCGGCAGTGGCCTCGCCACCCAAACCAACATTGGCCACGACAAGAACGGCGGCCAGGCCCAAGGCCGCGCCGATCTGCAAGGAGGTCGACCCCAGCGCCGACGCGACCCCCTGTTCGTTGGCGGCAACCCCGGAAGCGGCGGCTACGAACAGCGTCGTAAAGGCGATGCCGCCACCAAAACCATAGACGAGGATCCCGGGCAGAACGGCCCAGTACGAACCACCCGGCGACAAGGCGAGAGCAATCGCCACCAGTCCGATCCCATAGATCGACATGCCGGTGAACATCGTGGCGCGAGTCCCCCAATTGGTAAGCAGCAATGCAGCGCCCTTCCCTCCACCGATCATCGCCAGCATCCCGAGCGGGACGAATGCCAAGCCGGCGGCAAGTGCGTTGTAGCCGAGCAGGTTCTGAAAATAGGTCGTGAGAATGTAGTACCCGGAACTCAGCGCCATGTGATGAAAGAAGCTCACCCCCATGGCCGTAGCGAGGCTGCGATTGGCAAACAGCCGCAGTGGCGCGAGCGGATCGCGCACGCGTCTTTCGATGAGAATGAAGGCACAAAGCAGCAGCACGCCGATTACAAGCGATCCGGTGCTGCGAACCGTGTTCCACCCCACCTCGGGTCCGCTGGCCAGGCCGAACACCAGCAATGTTGCTGCTGCGGTAACCACCAGCGCGCCCGGTAGATCAAAACTCCGCCGCTGGCCTTTACCTGCCGGATCGGGCGCCAGAAGAGCCGGCGCGGCGATAAGAGCGGCGCCCAGAGCCAGTGGAACGGTGAAGAAGAAGACCGCTTGCCAACCCCAGCCATTGGTCAGGACGCCTCCGATGATGGCACCGGCCGCCAGGCCGCCACTCCCCGTGGCACCCCAGACCGCCAGTGCCCGATTGCGTTCGGCACCTTCCGCGAAGCTCGTATTGATCAGCGCCAGCGTTGCAGGAAATAGAAGCGCCCCACCCAGGCCCTGAACGGCCCGGGCGATCACCAGCGTGAGTGCGTCAGGTGCAAATCCGCCTGCAAAGGACGAGACGCCATAGAGCACGAGGGCCAGGATGAACATGCGCCGTGGGCCGAGCCGGTCAGCCGCCCGTCCGCCGAGCAACAGAAAACCGCCAAAGGCCACGGCATAAGCACTTACCACCCATTGCAGCGACTGCGGCGTAAAGCCGAGATCCTGGCCGATATCCGGCAGGGCGACATAGACGATGTTGTAGTCGATCGCGATTATGAACTGCGCGAACGCCAGCAGCGCGAGCCTCAGCCCGGACCAACGTGGCGGTCGCGTGACGCCGGTTACGTCCAGCGCACTCAACGCGTTCTTATCGGTTTGATTTGGCGATTTCTGCATTTGCATCTTTCCCAGCTTTCGATTCCGCCGCCCTTCGGCAGGGAGGCCCGCATACGGCCACCCTGGAGGCGCCACGGCCGTTTCGGAATTGGCATTTTTGACAAAGATTGTGTTAAACTTGCCAACCGGAGAAACGCTACCCGGAGTGCGGCGAATGACTGCAAAGGCCCTCCACGTTGTGATCTGGCTGCCTTCCGATTTCTATTCGGCGGTTGTCTCGACGCTGGTCGAAATGTTTCAGCTCGTGAATGACGTCCGCGGTTCGCAGGTTCTTTCATGCGAGTTCGTTTCCAGGACGTCGCCTGCAATTTCGACGGCCGGAATTTCCTTCCCTGCGAAGACGCAACCGTCCCGAAAAATGGATGTGCTGATTCTCATCGCGATGCCGGGCGCCGAGATTCCCGAGCTTCTGCGCTCGCTCGACGAGGAGAGTGAACACTCAAAACCGCTGATCGCGCTCGCGCGGCAACAGCAAGCGATCATCGCGGCACATTGCGGCGCATGTTATCTGCTCGCCGATACGGGCCTGTTGGATGGCAAGCGTGCGACGATATCCTGGTGGTTGAAGTCCCACGCAAGCAGCCGATTTCCGCAAGTCCAATGGGACTCGTCGCGCATGCTTGTTCGCGACGGTCGCCTTTACACCTGCGGCGGCGGATTTTCTGGACTGGAACTCGCCAAGGCATTGCTGGTCGATCTTGGCTTCTCGAAGGAGGAGCGGATTGTCCGAAAGCTCTTGGTTCTTCCGCCTTCGCGCAAATATCAGAGCCCCTACGAATTCCCTCTCGAAGAATTACCGAAAGAGACAAATCCACTGGAGTACAAACTGCGTGGACTCGCGGAAAACAAGATACGGGAAATCGATTTGAGCTTTCTCGCGGCGGGACTTGGCATGTCTGCGCGTACGCTATCCCGCAGGTTTGCCAGCGAGCTCAAGACGACGCCGGGAAAATGGATCCAGGAAAAGCGGCTTGAATTGGCAAGGTCGCTGCTTGAGGGAACAAAGCTGAGTATTTCAGAAATCTGCTATCGGGTGGGCTACCAGGATGTCGCTTCGTTCAGCCGCACTTTTTCCAAAACGACCGGCATGGCGCCGGGCGAATTTCGCAAGCAGATACGATCATAGCGTTTCTCGGATGCCCGCCCCTGCCATGATTTTGCCGCACTAACCCGCGGTTCAAAGAAGATCATGGCCCCACAAGAACCTTACGCGCGCGCCGCATCGGTGATGCGAAACTGTACGGTGCGGTTGCCGTTCCAATGGTTACCCGACAGCGAGCCGGCGACGTGGATTGTTTTGCCGCGGTTCTTGAACAGGAATTCGCCGAGTGCGGTATCGACGGCGCGAAAGGCGATCGCCTGGATGCGGCCGCCGCTTTCCGACTGCAGCTCGACGCGGATGTGGTTGGTGCCGACCGGCCGCGCATCGGCCAGCCGATGACGCGGCAGCACGAAAACGGGGGCTGCATGCCCGGCACCGAAAGGTCCGGCCTTTTCCAGCGCGTCGAGCAGGCCGAGCGTCGCGCCTTCGGCGGCAAGCGCGCCGTCGATCGCTAGGCTTTCCTCGCCTTGCAGCCGGAAGACATCGGCCGCCGCCCGCTCTTCGAAAAACGCCCTGAGCTCGCCGAGCTTCGCCCGCTCCACGGTGATGCCCGCCGCCATGCCGTGGCCGCCGCCCTTGACGATCAGCCCGGCATCGGCCGCCTCGCGCACCAGCCGGCCGAGGTCGAAGCCCGAGACCGAGCGGCCTGAGCCGGTGCCGGTGCCGTTTGCATTGAAGGCAATAGCGAAGGCGGGCCGGCGCGCATGATCCTTCAATCGCGAGGCCAGCAATCCGACAATGCCCGGATGCCAGTTGTTGCTGGCGGTGACGACGATGGCCGGGCCATTGCCGCCGGCAAGCTCGGTATCGGCCTCGGCGCGCGCCGCCGCGAGCATCTCCTGCTCCATCAGCTGCCGTTCCTGGTTGAGCCGGTCGAGCGTTTCGGCAATGGTGCGCGCCTCGACCGGATCGTCGGTCGCGAGCAGGCGGCTGCCGAGTGCGGCATCGCCGATGCGTCCGCCGGCATTGATGCGCGGGCCGATCAAATAGGCCAGATGGAAGGTGTTGATCGGCTCGCCGATACGCGAGACCCGTGCGAGTGCCGCCAGCCCTTCGTTCTTCTGCTGGCGTGCCATCTGCAACCCCTTGACCACGAAGGCGCGGTTGACGCCGGTCAGCGGCACCACGTCGCAAACGGTGGCAAGGGCGACGAGATCGAGCAGCAAAAGCAGGTCCGGCGGCGTGGCATCGGCCATGCGGCCGCGTAGGATTTTGGCGGTCTGCACAAGGGCGAGGAAGACCACGCCGGCGGCACAGAGATGACCCTGCCCGGAAAGGTCGTCGTCGCGGTTGGGATTGACGACGGCAATTGCCGCCGGCAAGGCGCCGCCGACCTGATGGTGGTCGAGCACGACGACATCGGCCCCGGCCTCGTTGGCGGCATCTATGGAGGCGGCGCTGTTGGTGCCGCAATCGACGGTGACGATCAGCGTTGCGCCACGCGAAACCAATTCGCGCATGGCGTCTGGATTGGGACCATAGCCCTCGAAAATGCGATCCGGGATGTAGATTTCCGACGGCACGGAGAAATGCGTGAGGAACCGTTTCAGCAAGGCAGACGAGGCGGCACCGTCGACATCATAGTCGCCGAAGATCGCCACTTTTTCCCTGGCCATCACTGCGGCGGCGATGCGGGCCGCCGCCCTGTCCATGTCGGTCAGCGATGCCGGATCCGGCAGAAGGTCGCGGATCCTCGGATCGAGAAATCGCTCGGTCTGCTCAGCGGTGACGCCGCGACCGGCAAGCACCCGCGCGACGATGTCGGGCACGCCATGGCCTTGCGCGATCGCGAGCGCGATCATGTCCTGGCGCTCGCTCAGCCGGTGCTCCCAGGAAACCCCTGATACCGACTGCCTGACATCGAGGAAGAGGCGTTTTTCGCCGGTCATACGGTTTGCCAACTCATGGTTGGCCGCAGGATAGTGCATGTCGCCCCGAAAGTGCGCAGCGGTTTTGGGACGACGACATGCATAAACAACAATCTAAAGCGCGTCGCGTGAACGCGACGCGCTTTAGGCCAGAGGCTGGCAAAGCCAAGCGATTCGCGCGCCGTCCCGGGAGATTTCAAGAAAACTACGCTTTCCGCTTTTCAGCCTGGCGACGAAGCCATTCGTCGACCGCATCGCCCATCGTCTTGTCGGCACTGTCCTTGAGCCAGGCCATGAAAGGCCGGTCGAACCTGAACGCGTCGCCGCATTCCCGGATGAGAAAGCGGCGCACGTTCTGGGTGTTGCGATAGGACTTCGTGATGGCGGTGGCGCGCGAAATCGGATCCGCGTGCCAGTCGAACGGTTTCATCGTCAAATCCCTGCGCCCAGCATCATCCTATGCAGCCCCAGGGCTAACAACTGCGATGCCGGTCCGCAAGCACCCGAGCCAACAACAGTGAACCTAGAACTTATCCAGGTCCTGATGGCGGGCCTTGATCTCGCGCACCGTCCGCGACGACGAGCGCAGCACGATCGTGTGGGTGGTGATGGTGTTGCGGCCGAACTTGACCCCTGCCAGCATGTTGCCGTCGGTGACGCCGGTGGCCGCGAACAGCACGTCGCCGCGCGCCATGTCTTCGGCCCGATAGACCCGTTTCGGATTGGAAATACCCATCTTCGCCGCGCGAGCGACCTTTTCCGGCGTGTCGAGGATCAGCCGGCCCTGCATCTGGCCGCCGGTGCAGCGCAACGCCGCCGCGGCCAGAACGCCCTCCGGCGCGCCGCCAGTGCCGAGATAGATATCGATGCCGGTTTCCTCAGAATCGGTGGTGTGGATGACGCCGGCGACATCACCGTCGCCGATCAGCCGGATCGCTGCGCCCGTGGCGCGCACGGCGTCGATCAGCTTGGCATGACGTGGCCGGTCGAGAATGCAGGCGGTGATGTCCGACACGGCGACGCCCTTGGCGCGGGCGAGATTGGCGATGTTTTCGGCCGGCGAGGCATCGATGTCGATGACGCCGTCTTCGTAGCCCGGACCGATGGCGATCTTGTCCATGTAGACATCGGGCGCGAACAGCAGGCTGCCCTTCTCGGCGATGGCGATGACGGCGAGCGCATTGGGCAGGTTCTTGGCGCAGATCGTCGTGCCTTCCAGCGGATCGAGCGCGATATCGACGGCCGGACCTTTCCCGGTGCCGACCTCCTCGCCGATATAGAGCATCGGTGCCTCGTCCCGTTCGCCCTCGCCGATCACCACCGTACCCTTGATGGCAAGCCGGTTGAGCTCCTGGCGCATGGCATCCACGGCGACCTGGTCGGCCGCCATTTCGTCGCCGCGCCCGCGTAGCCTGGCGGCCGCGACGGCGGCCCGCTCGGTGACGCGCACCAGTTCCATGGTGAGTATCCGGTCAAGGCCGGCGACGATGTTCTGGGCCACATTCATCTGGTGATTTCCTCGTTGGCAATGCTGCCTCCCGCCGGAGGCGGGCCTGTTTTGTCAAACGAGCATGACAACGGCAAGACCCGCCAAGAATATTATCGAATAACCAGCAATATCAATCGATTAAACCGTATTTCAAAACGACGCCGGCCCGATCGCAATGAACCGGGCCGGGTTGAAAAAATGGAAGTCGGCGCCCTTTGCGGCCTAGAAGACCGCGAGATATCTGAGCAATGAAACGATGCCGATGATGATGACGATGATCTGGACGATCTGCCTCATTCGCCCGTCGAGCGGCAAGCGCTGAACCAGATAGAGAACGAGGATGATGACGAGGAATGTGATCAGGATGCTGATCAAGGCGGATGAAGCCATAGTGCCCTCCTTAAAAATGATCTGCTGAAACAGGGAAATGTGCCGGCAAACCCGGCCCTATCGCGCCGCGGTCAATACCAGCGGCGCGACGTATCGTTCGTCGACTGACCAATGGCGAAGCCGGCCATAAAGCCGAGCAAACCGATCACGCCGACCAGGGCAGTCGTGGTGCCGGGATTTTCGCGCGCTACTTCCGAGACAGCCTGAGCTTGGCTACGCAACTGCTGTGCGGTTCGCGACGCGCGGGTAGCCGCCGTGTCATAGAACTCGGAAGCCTGCTCGCTGGCGTCATCGAGCATTTCCGCGCCCCGTGCCGAAATGCTCTTGTTGATCTTGGTGATCTCCTTGCGCAGTTCGGCAATCTGCTTTTCCAGCGTCTTCTGGATGTCGTTGATATCAGGGGTATCGGATTTGTTGGTATCGGCCATGAAGCGGCTCCCTCTGGTTGCTGACCAAGAGAACGGCTCCGACGCGAATTCGTTCCGGTCGTGGCCATCGCCATCGGACCGACATCCAACGCCCGCTAGCTTCGTGGCCCCGCTCGGCTACCGGGCGGAAAACTACCCTGCCCGCTCGATGCGGATGACCTGCGGCTTGTCGGTCAGATGGCCGTCCTTGGTGATGCCGTCGACGGCCTTGCGCACGGCTGCCTCCGTCGTCTCATGGGTGACGAGGATCACTGTCTTCTGTGCCGCCGCCTCGCCGTTGACCGCGTGCTGGACGATCGATTCCAGCGAGATGTCATTGTCGGCCATGCGCTTGGCTATTGCCGCAAACACGCCGATGCGGTCATGCACGGTCAGCCGGATGAAATAGCCGCCGGCATGGCTGCGCATCTGCGCCTTCTTGTAGGGTCTCAGCTCCTTCGCCGGCTGGCCGAAGACCGGACCGTGCTGGAAACCGGGCCGGCTCTTGGCGATGTCGGCGATGTCGCCGATGACGGCCGACGCGGTGGCGTTGCCGCCAGCACCCGGGCCGGACAGCAGCAGCTCGCCAAGAATGTCGGTCTCGATCGCCACCGCGTTGGTGACGCCATGCACCTGCGCGATGACCGAGGCCGTCGGCACCATGGTCGGATGCACGCGCTGTTCGATGCCGCTCTCGGTGCGCTGGGCGACACCAAGCAGCTTGATCCGGTAGCCAAGATCGCCTGCCGCGCGGATGTCAGCCTGGGTGATGTTGGAAATGCCTTCCATGTAGATGTCGTTGGCGGCAATCCTGGTCCCGAAGGCAAGGCTGGTCAGAATCGACAGCTTGTGCGCGGTGTCGTGGCCCTCGATGTCGAAGGTCGGATCGGCCTCGGCATAGCCCAGCCGCTGCGCGTCCTTCAGGCAAGCGTCGAACGAAATGCCCTCGGCCTCCATGCGGGTCAGGATGTAGTTGCAGGTGCCGTTGAGGATGCCAAAAACGCGGGTGACCGAATTGCCGGCCATCGCCTCACGCATCGTCTTGATGACGGGAATACCGCCCGCCACAGCCGCCTCGTAGTTGAGCAGCACGCCCTTCTTCTCGGCGATCTCGGCCAGCGCCACGCCATGCTTGGCGAGCAGCGCCTTGTTGGCGGTAACGACGTGACGGCCGGCTTCGAGTGCTGCTTTCACCGATAGGCGCGCCGGCCCCTCGTCGCCGCCGATCAGTTCGACGAACACGTCGATTTCGGCGGTCTGGGCCATCTTGACCGGATCGTCGAACCATTTTGCGGCACTGAGATCAACGCCGCGATCACGCTTCCGGTCGCGCGCCGAGACCGTGGTGACGACGATATCGCGCCCGCATTGCCGGGTCAGTTCCGCCGCCTTGTCACGCAGCACGCGCGTCACCGACGCGCCGACGGTACCGAGACCGGCAATTCCAACACGCAATGCTTCAGCCATGTCCGGCGACGTCCCTCAAAATTCGAAATTGTCTGCGGCAAGCTTACCGATGAGCGGAGAGCGGCACGACATTGTTAGGCTGCTTGGCGCTGGTTGCCAGGAAGCGCTTGATGTTGCGCGCCGCCTGCCGGATCCGGTGCTCGTTCTCGACCAGCGCAATGCGCACGTGATCGTCGCCATGTTCGCCGAAGCCGACACCCGGCGCTACCGCCACGTCGGCATGTTCGATCAGCAGCTTGGAGAATTCGAGCGAGCCGAGATGCCTGAACGGCTCCGGGATCGGCGCCCAGGCGAACATCGATGCCGCCGGTGCCGGGATGGTCCAGCCGGCGCGGCCGAAGGCATCGACCATCACGTCGCGGCGCTTGTGGTAGATGTCGCGGACTTCGGCGATGTCGGCGCCGTCGCCGTTGAGCGCGTGTGCCGCCGCCACCTGGATCGGCGTGAAGGCGCCGTAGTCGAGATAGGATTTCACCCTGGTCAGCGCCGAGATCAGCCGCTCGTTGCCGACCGCAAAGCCCATGCGCCAGCCAGGCATCGAGAAGGTCTTCGACATCGAGGTGAACTCGACGCAGACGTCGATCGCGCCCGGCACCTGCAGCACCGAAGGCGGCGGATTGCCGTCGAAATAGATTTCCGAATAGGCAAGGTCGGACAGGATGATGATGTCGTTCTTCTTGGCGAACGCCACCACATCCTTGTAGAAGTCGAGCGAGGCGACCAGCGCCGTCGGGTTCGACGGATAGTTGAGGATCAGCGCAAGGGGTTTCGGGATCGAATGCTTGACACCGCGCTCGAGCGCCGGGATGAAGCCGTCATCGGGCTCCACCTGCAACGAGCGGATGACGCCGCCCGACATGATGAAGCCGAAGGCGTGGATCGGATAGGTTGGGTTCGGGCACAGGATCACGTCGCCCGGCGCGGTGATCGCCTGCGCCATGTTGGCGAAGCCTTCCTTCGAACCAAGCGTGGCCACCACTTGCGTGTCGGGGTTGAGCTTCACGCCGAAGCGGCGGGCGTAATAGTTGGCCTGGGCGCGGCGCAAGCCTGGAATGCCGCGCGACGAGGAATAGCGATGAGTACGCGGATCGCGCACGACCTCGCACAGTTTGTCGACGATGGCCTTGGGCGTCGGCAGGTCCGGATTGCCCATGCCGAGGTCGATGATGTCGGCGCCGCGCGAACGAGCGCTGGCCTTGAGCCGGTTGACCTGCTCGAAGACGTAAGGCGGAAGCCGGCGGACCTTGTGAAATTCTTCCATGGCAGTTCCAGACAGCAAAGGGGTATTGGGCGCGCGCTATATACTTATTTGCAGGTAGGGTCGAGGGCGGGGTCGCATTTGGCTTCGATCTGCTTCAGCGTTTCGTCGCCGTGCTTCTTGGCGAGATCCGTCAGCGCCGCCTGATTGGCGACCTTCGGACCGCCGCCTTTTGCCGCCTGCGAATTCTCATCCGCCTTCAATTGCGCAAGCTTGGCGTTCTTCTCGGCTTCGGTGAACTGCGGCGCCGCCACTTGCGGCTTGATGTTCAGGTTCGGAAAGGTACCGGTATCCTTCGGTCCCGCGCTCACGGCAACCGGCGTCGGGCCACTGGTGTTGGTGCTCGAGCACCCGGCAATCCCCATGAGGACGATCGCCGCGCCGATGCGGCAAAAACGTCCGGCGCCGAAAAAAACAGTCTCGCCAAAATTAATCGTCATATTGTTTCCTTGGCAGCCGGGGTAGAGCGAGATTGGACCCGGTCGGATGTCCCATGTTAATATGTCAAGAAAAGGCCTCGGGAGGAACCCCGCCAACCATGTCCAAAACACCCGATTCGGGCAAAGCGGAAGATGACGAGCCTTCGACCGTCGAGCAATATCTGGTGAAGGACCCGGAACGCTTCGCCCTGAACATGGCGCGCATGATCGAGCAGGCCGGCAAGGCCGCTTCCGCCTGGGCCGAGCCGCGTGAAAAAGGCGAGGTACGCGATCACGTCGCCGAGCCGGTCGTCGACATGGTGAAGACATTTTCCAAGCTCAGCGAATACTGGCTGTCCGATCCGCAGCGCGCGCTGGAGGCGCAGACGCGGTTGTTCTCCGGCTACATGACGGTCTGGGCCAACGCCATTCAGCGCACCAGCAACGCCGCGGAAGAGACCGAAGACGCCGTCAAGCCGGAGCGCGGCGACAAGCGCTTCCTCGACCCGGAATGGGGCCGCAACGCCTTCTTCGATTTCCTCAAGCAGGCCTATCTCGTCACCTCGCGCTGGGCGGCCGATCTGGTCGAGCACGCCGAGGGCCTCGACGAGCACACCCGCCACAAGGCCGGCTTCTACGTCAAGCAGGTGTCCAACGCCATCTCGCCGTCGAATTTCATCCTGACCAATCCGGAACTGTTTCGCGAAACCGTCGCCTCGAACGGTGAGAACCTGGTGCGCGGCATGAAAATGCTGGCCGAGGACATCGCCGCCGGCAAGGGCGACCTGAAGCTGCGCCAGGCAGACTACTCGCCCTTCGAGATCGGCAGGAACATCGCCACCACCCCCGGCAAGGTGGTTGGCCGCAGCGATGTCGCCGAGATCATCCAGTACGATCCGGCGACCGAAACGGTGCTCAAGCGACCGCTGCTGATTTGCCCGCCATGGATCAACAAGTTCTACATCCTCGATCTGAACCCGCAGAAATCCTTCATCCGCTGGGCGATCGAACAGGGTCATACCGTCTTCGTCATCTCCTGGATCAACCCGGACGAGCGCCACGGCACCAAGGGCTGGGAGGCTTACATCCGCGAGGGCCTTCAATACGGCCTCGACACGGTCGAGAAGGCCACCGGCGAAAGCGACGTCAATGCGATCGGCTATTGTGTCGGCGGCACGCTCTTGGCGGCGGCACTGGCGCTGATGGCACGCGAAGGCGACGACCGCATCAAGTCGGCGACCTTCTTCACCACGCAGGTCGACTTCACCCATGCCGGCGACCTGAAAGTGTTCGTCGACGAAGAGCAGGTCGCGGCGGTCGAAAAGTCGATGAGCGAAAAGGGCTATCTCGACGGCACCAAGATGGCGACCGCCTTCAACATGCTGCGTTCCGGCGACCTGATCTGGCCCTATGTCGTCAACAACTACATGCGCGGCAAGGATCCCCTGCCCTTCGATCTGCTCTACTGGAATGCCGATTCGACCCGCATGGGCGCGGCCAATCACTCTTTCTACCTGCGCAACTGCTATCTCGAGAACAACCTCTCGCGAGGCATGATGGAACTGGCGGGCCACACGGTCTCGCTCGGCGACATCACCATCCCGGTCTACAACCTCGCCTCAAAGGAAGATCACATCGCACCGGCGCTTTCGGTGTTCCTCGGCTCGAAATATTTCGGCGGCAAGGTCGAATACGTGATGGCCGGATCCGGTCATATCGCCGGCGTCGTCAATCCGCCGGCATCCAACAAATATCAGTACTGGACCGGGGATACGCCGACGGGCGATTTCGGCCAGTGGTTTGCCAAGGCCACCGAGCATCCAGGGTCCTGGTGGCCGCACTGGCAAGACTGGATAGAGACCAAGGACAACACCCGCGTGCCCGCCCGCAAACCCGGCAAGCATATGAAAACCTTGGGAGATGCTCCCGGGACCTATGTGAAGGTGCGTGTGTAACGGACTGTAATGTCTGGTGAGTTGACGCACCGGCAAAAGCGGGCGAGATGGTGTAGTCAACCATCAAGCAGCCGTAATTCGGCAATCGCCGCAAAAATACTTCCAGGCTTGCGGATTTGACACAGGTCTCGTTTCCGGATCGGAGACAAAGGTCACCTTGACGCGGCGTATCGGTGCCGCACCAGGGATATACCGACCGGACATCGAGGGGGAATTTGGCTTTGAAATCAGCAGGATGGAGCCTCGCAAAGGGAGAACGCCGCGCCATCGTGGCAGCGCTCTGTTCATTGCTTCTGGCCTCCTGCACCTCGGCTGGTGACCCGACAATGTCGGTTGGAATGCCCGGTTATAACGCCACGGCATCGGACATAAATGCCGCCTCCAGCGCCACGCCGACCGCGGTCGCCGATTCGTCCGAGGTCACGACCGAGCAGACGACCGTGATGACGGCGAGCGATACGGCACTTCCCGAGAAGGTCGCCTATGTCCCTATAGCCAAGCCCCAAGCCGCCTTTCCGCTGACCACGCCGGCCGGCACCGAGACGATTATCGGACAAACGCCTCAGTCCTTGCAGCAGCAGGCACCGGCGACCCAGCAGAGCGACGCGGTCGCCGAAAAGATCGCTGCCGCCGATGCCGGCGTGAATGCGCCGAAGCCGGCAGCCGCACCAGCAATGGACAATCCGGTCTATGTGACGGCTGGCGAGATGCCGCAGCCCGAAGCACCGAAGAAAAGAGGTTTCCTGGCCTCGATGTTTGGCACCACACCGGCCTCGGCGACATCAGCACCCCTCATCAACACCCGGTCGGGCGAGCAGCCAACAGTGCAGGCCAAAGAAGCGCCAGCGGCGGCAAAGCCGATCATCACGCTTGCCTCGGCCAATTCCGCGGCAAAGCCGGTGCAACTGGCTTCGCTTGGTGGCGATACCGGCCACATCACCGGTAGCGACGCCCTGCCCGGCGTGCGCCAGACAGCCCTGTTCGAAATCAAGCGCAAGTCCGGCCTCGACGATGAAAGCGACGTCGACCTCAACGAGGACGAAGGTACAGGCGCTGGCGCCTATCAGATGGCGTCCGCCGCCGGCATGGCCCGGTTGGCGCCCAACGGGCTGCTCAAGCAGAACGAGAGCGTCGATGTGGCTTGCCTGAAGCCGTCGCTGGTCCGCGTGCTCAAGACGATCGAAGGCCACTACGGCCGCAAGATGACGGTGACTTCGGGCTATCGCGACCCGGCCCGCAACCGCCGCGCCAACGGCGCCAAGAATTCGCTGCACATGTATTGCGCCGCAGCCGACATCCAGGTCCCCGGCGTTTCGAAATGGGAACTGGCGAGCTACATCAGAACCATGCCCGGCCGCGGCGGCGTCGGCACCTATTGCCACACAGAATCGGTTCACGTCGATGTCGGGCCCGAGCGCGACTGGAACTGGCGTTGCCGCCGGCGCAGCGGCGGTGGCGACGGCTAGCGGCGCGGAGCAGACGAGGCCTATTGGCAGCCAAGATCGTTCCGTTGGACCATCCCTGACGTCCTGATCAGCCTAAGCCTTCCGCACTTCGTCATCCACGGGCGGGGCAAGGAGCGAAGCGATGGCGGCGCAGACCCGAGGATGACGAAGCGATGGGCGTTTCCGCTGATCGCCAAGGCATGCTGGCGCTTTGCCCAGCCATGGCGAATGTGCCGCTTCGACAGCTCGCAAAAAACTTGCCCAAGGTGGCACCTGACGGGTTGCCGGTTGCGCGCAACGCCAGTATAAGCCGCTTCGTCTGAGCGCGCCCATCGTCTAGCGGTTAGGACACCGCCCTTTCACGGCGGTAACAGGGGTTCGATTCCCCTTGGGCGTACCAGACTTTTCAAGCACTTAGCTTGTTCTTCCCCTCAAGCGTCACATAAGCATCGAATAAGCGCAGCGAATCTTGGCGAACGTTCACGCACAATCACAGCCGAAAATGCTGCCCTTTCAGCATTAAGATATCTTCGTCTTCTTCGTCGTCATCACCTTCATAGGGAGCTGGCGCCTCCAGCAAATCAATCCTGCGCAGATCGGTGCCACCCATCGGGGCATCGAGCGAGAGCGTTTTGAAGCTGTCGTATTCGCGGTTGTAAGCGCGGAGAAACTCACCGGCTCGCTTGCCGAGGTCCTTTTCCACTAGCGTACCGAGAAATATCGCCAGCGTGATTTCAGAAATCACGTCATCCGTGTACAGCGCGGCAACCCAGGTGGCAGCGCTTTCTTTGCCAGCAGATGGAGCCGATCGACAGCACTTGGAAACTTGTAAAGCTTAATCGCCCGCTGCCGATTACGTCGCCGACAAGATTTCTCGTTGTAGCGCTTGCGTTTCTCGGGATCCTGCTTTCGTGCAGCCACGCGGGCTCGATCTTTTTTGCGGTTTTTCTCGCGGTTTTTCTCCTTTTCAGCATCAGTGAAGACCTTCGGCGCTTGAACTCTACCCTTGGCATAGCGCCGCTCCGCCGCTAGTTGAGCTTCTGACCGTGCTCTTTTTTTGTAGTTGGCGCGGGCCTTCTCGCGTTTGGCGCGGGACTTCGCTCGATACTCGTCGGTGCGGTAATAGCCACGCGCCTTCATGCGCTCGCGCTGTTCCTTCGTCTCAGGCATCTCGGCAAACCTCAGAATGGTTAAGGTTATGCTTGGCCGATGATGATGAGCTGCGCTGGCAGCCGCTAGCGGGTCGCAAAAGTTAGTACCGCTAATCCCGTTAGTCCCCACCGCTATATGAAAACCCGCCACCGAGAGGCAGCGGGCCACTTAGCGCATAATTGCGCAAGGTTCAGTAATGGTCTGGCTGCTCGGGTGAATCGCCCCCGTCCACTTCGCCGTCCAGAAAGAAAGGGTTGGCGCCGCCCATCAAGGCGACCGTCTGGTTTGTGGCCACGGTCCAGCCCAAGGACGGCTCATCATCGCTGGCGTCCCCTTCCCTGTCGTTGATGCCGAACACTTCGGCCCCGCCGCCAGCCAGATACAGTTCCAGATCCGGGTCCGGCTCTACGAGGTCGAGCAGGGAAATCAGCCGCTCAATCTCGTCTTCGATCGAGCGGCGGATGGTCGGGTCAGGGAGGCAGGCCAGCGCGCTCATGCTGCACCGCCTATCGCATGGCGAAGGATCGACGCGGCAATCTGCCCGTGCCAGGCCTTGCCGTGCCTGAATGCGACGTTGCCGAAACTATGTCCGGCCGCCCGACCAGTTTGGTCCCACTCGGCCAACGCTTGCGCCTTGATGACCAAACCCTCCATCGTCAGATCGGTCTCGTTCATGATGGCCGCCACATGCTTCTCAAGAGCCTCGTGCAATTCCCCGGCGATGGGCCAGAACTTGCCATGGTCCTCCTTCGCCTCCCGGCTGACCTTGGCGTGCTCTCGCTCGTAGGTGTCGGCGGACACCTTCAGCTTTTCAAGCCGGCTAATCTCAAGCTCAAGGTCAAGACTGTCCGCGAGCCGGCTCGCTTTGAGAGCTTTGCGCATTTCGCAACGCGCTTCCTTTAGCTTCCGGTGAACGTGCCAAGACTTGACGACAATTCGACGCGGGAATTTGTCACCGGCACGCCATAGATAATCACCGAGCACCGTTGTTTCTGCCTGGCCGGGCTGCGAATCTGCACGCCCTTCCCATGGAGCGGCAGTGCCCGGCACAGTCAGTTCGTCGGGCGCCCATACTTGGCTCTTCCAGTATTTGGAGACCTTGTCGGCCTCCCTTTGTGCAGCCAGGTATTCCGCGACCTTGGCCGGCAGCGCTTCGGCAAGGCGGATCAGTTCCCGGTCCTCGATTGGCGCAGCACGAGAATGAGGCGCGACCGCTACGGCAGCGGCGGCGGTTGAAGCAGCCGCGAGGCCCAGCAGGAGGCGGCGGCGGTTGATCTCAGGCATACCTTCGGCGGCTGCCCGAACAGAGGTGTTCGGCATGGGGTCACTCCGGTTGACAATTTCTCTAGCGGGGTTGAGCTAACCACAAGTATTGAAAACGTCAAGCAGAGTTGATAAAAAAACAATTACCCTGTATTCAGGGCGCATGATCACACCCGAACAAATACGTGGCGCGCGAGCCATGCTTAGCCTCACTCAAGCCGAACTTGCGAAGCGCGCAGGCATTTCAACGACAGGTCTCAACAATATCGAAAGCGGCGGAACTGATCCTAAAGCCTCGACGCTGAGGGCGATCCAAACGACGCTTGAATCAGCCGGCGTTGAGTTCATCCCAGAGAATGGTGGCGGCGCTGGCGTGAGGCTGAAGAAATGAGGCGCCCCGGTCCAAAGCCCCTCCAAGCAGCTTTGCGAACGTCGCCGATCCCTGTCGAAACCCAGTACCAGCTCCACAAGGAGTTGCTGTTGGGAGCTCTTGAAAGACAATATGAGTACGGCAAGTGGGTTCTAGCGTCGCTTTTAGCGGTGCATGCCGGCTCCCTCTTGGCAATCTCGCAGGCAGGAGCAGCAACGGCTCGGCTATATCAGGCGTGCGGCCCGTTGCTCATCTACGGCGTTGCCACGACGCTTGTGGCCGGTGGCCTAGCATGGATCAACTTCTCTGTGGTCGCCAACGTCTATGCCCATGTCTTGAGGGCCATCCGCGAAGGTAGGGAACCATCGCTCACCGTCGGGAAAAAGTACCTCGCGCTAGTGACATTCTGGATTACGCCACTTGTCGCAGTCGGATCTCTCATGCTGTTTCTGATTGCAGCCGTTAGAGCGGCAAACGTCATCTAAGGCATGGTCGGTTATTCTGCCAGGTCGCTACTGTTCAGGCTACACATCCGGATCAGCCAGCCTCCGCCGGCCTGACGCAGAAAGACGCTGAGCGAAGTTTCGTTTCCGGTCCCCTCACCTTCCGAATAGAAGACCAGGCCAGATTCCCGGAGCCTCCTGTCTCGATCACAGCAAGTGTTTTGTTGGGGGCGGCATGTTGGGTCCAGATGGCATGCAGCGCCTCTATTGCCGCGCGGCCGCGTGCTGGCGGCGCATACGGAGAATGCATTTCAGCGTCATCGGTAAATATGGACACGCAACCGGCAGCATCCCCGGCGCGGTATGCCGCGACGTAGATGTCCCAAACCCTCTGCAGTTCATCGCGGATTGACATAAGCCTGCTCCTTTTTTGTTAGTTTTCCGCATGGCTAAAAACGACAGTGCCGTTTTCCTTTCGAATTTCAACGGACACGATTCCATCGTCGCCCTTCCGGGTCTGAAACATGGAGATTGCATGATCCTTTGCCGTTTTTTCGGCGTCGAACATTTCCTTGGCGACGATGCCCTGTCGTCCATACCAGATGACAGTAAAGGCCATATTCGCTCTTCCCTTCGCGGCAGCCAGAAATGGTAAGCCGGTTGGGACGGAAAGTCACAGAATGAAACCAAGCGGCGTTGACGCCGATCTGCTGGAATGGTCGTACGGAAGTGGGCGCTATGCAGCCGAAGGCGGGCGCACCGGCCCTGTGGTGTTCCACCGGATGAACTCCACTTCCTTCCCCGTGACTTCCCGGACGGTGTTCAACAGCACCTCATGCAGGACGCGCGTCTGCCTGTAGTGGTCGCAATGCGGCGATATGAACGGCTTGATGATGCTCAGGTGCAGCGCTTCCGCTGCCACCAGAAAGCGCTCGATTTCAGCCTGGGATAACTGCTTTGAGGGTTTTGATCTAGCCATGATAGCGAACTCCGTTTGAGGGATGTCGCCGCAACTAGAGGATTATATTCCTGATCTCGACTGCTGCAAGCGCTGGCTATTGCTTATCCCGGAAATCGAGCAGCTTGGCATGGCGGAGCCTCTCCTCGCCCTTCAGGAACCTCACGCGGCCGACGAGACCAGGCTTCAGCCATTCGGCCTTTTCCTTCTTTAGACCGATCGGCACTGGTCCGCCGACCTTCCCTTGCACACGATCCCATAGTCGCTGACGCTTGTCGGCTTTGAAGGCAACGAAAGCGCCGCCGGCATATTGGCCCTTGTCGGCCATGAGCACCATTGCGGGCTTTCCGGCCTCGCGCTGCACGCCAATGATGTCCATTTCTTTTTCGGCATAGCACTTGATCTTGCGCCAGTTCATCGTCGGCCCGCTGCGGTAGACGCTGTCCTTGCGCTTCGAGACCATGCCCTCCAGCCCCGCCCTGTCGACCAGGTGGTAAACCGCGTCGCCTGTTCCGGGCATGGCTTTGCTGACCTGAATGCGGCCGACGGCTGGAATCAGTTCCTGCAGGATTTCGCGGCGGTCTTCCACCGGCATGTTGCGCAAGTCATGCCCGTTCAGGTGCAGGAGATCGAACGCCACCAAATACAGGTCGCGCGACGGCTTACGGCGGGTGACGGCTGATTGCAGAGCGTGGAAGTCGGACAGGCCGGCCTCGTTGACCGTGATTGTTTCGCCATCGATGATGAAACTTTCCGCCTCGATCGCCTCCGCCTCTCCGGCAAGTTCGATGTAGCGGCCGGTCCAGTCGTAACCGTTCTTGGTGAACAGCCGGATCCCGTTTTCATCCTTGATAATCTGAGTGCGATACCCGTCAAATTTGATCTCATGAAGCCATTCGTCGCCCTGCGGTGGCGTGTCCACCAGCTCCGGCTCCATGGGATTGATGAACTTCAGAGGCATGCGCTGACTCGCATAGTGCGATTCAATTAGCGCGCGCTAAAATGGTTCCGGAACATTTTAGACGAATTGAATGTTTGATAGCTATGACGAACCTATCCGACCTTGGACCGCCAATCCCTGGTAAGGCGCACGACGGTGAGCCGGCCGATGAGCATGACAATTTCTACACCTGCCCGATTTGCGGTCAGCAGGTCGACATGCGCGACCTTCGCCAAGTGATTTGGCACGAACAGCCAAAGCACAAGCCGCTGCTTGTCATCGTGGAATAACCGCCTGAAAATCGTGTGAGCGGTCGACAACGAGGAGTGTCCGCCAACCACTATCGCGAGAAAGTTGACGCCCCGCTCATACAAACATCCAGGACGCCAGGAGCAGGGCGGATAAGGATGAGATCAGGGCAGCGGCAGCAAGAAGCACCCCAGCGCTATTCTGCCATCGTGCCGGTGGCGGCTGATTGTCATTCCTGGGGGGCGGCAAATTAAGTTCCCCTAATCGTTTGACGCTGGCGCAAACTTGAAAATAAGGACCCGCTAGCTATCGTAGCTGCGGGTCCTATCAGCACAGGAACGGACGTAGCTGTGCCGATTTCACGACTGAAACAACAATCATTTCATAGCGGGGTTCCGGCTAAATCCGGCTGCAGGACCATTGCGTTTTTCGGGAGGACTTTGGTCCCGTCGCTATTGAGACCGAAGCCCCACAAAGGGAACGTTTGGCGCGGAGCAGTGTTTTTGTGGGCCGGGCACAGAACGTGCACGTCAATCGCCACTCAACCGGACAAATTAAGATGGTGAACCTTGAAGTCGAGACTTCGCAAGCGCTCGTGGCGCGCCTGGCTGATCTCCAGGCGAGAGTGCGGGCAGCACGCATAACTGAGGCAGAAATAAAGACCTTCCAAAAGGTTGCAGCCATTATGGGTGACGGTCGCGGCCAGATTGCTGGCGACGACCTGATCGCTGCATCATTCCTCGTCGAACCAGATGCCTTGAATGGGTAGGTACCCTGGGGTCGGCCTTGTCTTTGTGCAAGCGAAGATTTAATGATTTCGTATACCATTGCTTTCTGGGAGGCTGCGATGGAAAGCGCGAATACGAACAGGGCTCCCCCTCGCGTTGAAGTCGCCGAGGCCTGCGGAGAATGGTTCGTCCGCATAGTGGCCGATGACGAGGAACTTACCCGCACATTCGACTTGGAATCGTTCGCCCTGTCCTATGCGGAAGGCCAGCGAATACGGCTAGGACTTTCCGAGTTCAAGCGGCTGTAGGAAAGGACAAGATGCCTCTCTCTCTCTCTCTCTCTCTCTCTCTCTCAGAGCCTGCATTCGGTTGAGATGGAATTCCGATGCTCGGAATGTGGATTGGGCTTTGTAAAGCCTGGGCGCTGGTTTAAGTCTGTCGATCAACATCGTTGCTCCGGCTGCCACCACCTCACTTACCGCACCTATCCGAAGAAGTTGGCATTGTTCGACAGATACGCAAAGCTTCTGACGACGGGGTGGTGGCGAGGGACGATGGGACGCCACCGCCACAGCTTCAATAGGTATGCGTTCTGAAGCGACGACGATGTTCCAGCCCGTATGGCGGAGGCGTTCGTGAAGTCTAGTCGCAATGAATTTGGAGTGCGGGCAGGCGCTACCGAGCCGTAGCGAAACAGAAAAGCCCCGGCGCTGGGTCTGCACCGGGGCTAAGGGCATGTACGAGCTACCTAGCATGTCCGAATTTCAGCCTGCGCTAATATCGTAAATGAATGGTGAACTGTATCCCTACCCAGTCATTACCCAGTCACCGCTCATCTTTCATTCGCGCCAATTTCGGAATATGTTCCCGCCCCATGTCCAGGAATACCGTGCTTCAGATCATTGCCGCCGTGATTACGATTGCGGTGCTGGCGGTACTGCATCAGGGGCTAGACTGGTTTCTTAGCAGTCTTGAGCCAAAATTCATGATGGGCCTGGTCGTCGGCTTTATGGTGGGCACACTCCTAGTCCTGCTCATCTGGTACTATGAGGACCGTAAAGAGCGGTATTCAAGGGCGGTTGGCCGCAGCGGGGCCGCTGAGCAACAGCGCGCGCGCAACACGATCGACCTGTGACTGTTGAAGCCGAGATCCCCGGCCGGCCTTCATAAGCGCCTCCAGTACTGCGCTCTGTTGCGGGCCGCCTGTCAGGGTGCGTGCCATGTCGGTTACCGCCTTTTCATTTCCACCGTTGTTCAAAGCGTCAATGACCTTATCCACTGTCCGCATGCCAGCGGCTCGGGCCGCACCACGGGCGCCGCCGGCAATGAACCCTTCGCGCAGGCCAAAACCGGGGGCGTTGCCGGGATCAATTGCTTCACGAGCAGCGACACGCGCCGCCGTCTCCGAATTGCGCGTGACGATGTTCGACGTATCGGCAAACAGCTTTTCCCGGTCGAGCAGATCGATGATGGAGCGGGCCTTATCGGACCCGAACAGCGTCGACAGACGAGCCCTGTTCCAATCGCCTTCGCCCTTGATGAGCCGCTGTAGCGCCACACGGTCGTTTGCGTTGGTGCCTACGATGCGCTCTATCTCCGCCCGAGCGCCTTCACGCAACCGCAGCGGCACAGCGGACGGCCCGACTTGCAGCCCTTGTGGCAACGCGCCTTGCCGGACTTCTGCGGCGAGTTCGTCGGGACGCGGCGCTTCCCGGCCGCTTGAAAGGACGGACTGGCCGCGCTGAACGGCATCCTTCTGCCGGGCCAGCTCTGCATATTTTGCGTCAACTTCCTTGATGCCGGGAACCGATGCTCGAAGCTCGTCGTCGACAGCCTGCCGCGCCGTTGTCAGGGCGTTGACGGCGTTCGTTCCCTCGGTCGTCTCCAGCATGTCGTCTATGGCGTGCCGAGTGTTCAGCAATTCGCTGGCGTCCGAAACTAGAGACGTGCCGGGAGGCGGTTGGCCATTGGCCTGAGCCCGTGCAATGTCGGCCGGCGTAGGCTGATGGTCCAGCATCGTGCGGACACGCTGCACAAGGCGCTGCGGCTCCCCGCGCAATGTCTGGGCTTCGGTTTCGAGATATCGGGCAATCGTCAATGTGTCGACCGGGCCAGCATCGCGCAAAGCCTCTCGATATTCAGGCGCGAGGCGCTGTTGATTGGTGTTGGCTCGATCGATGATGCGCGAGGGCGTGGGAGCTTCGCCAAGCGTTTCATCAAGGGCCGACCGGATACGCCAGTTGGCATTAGCATCGCGTGCGCCGATGGCGTTTCGAACGATGGTCTTGCCCTCGCCAGGCGTGGCGGCAATAGCGCCGGCCGTGTGCCGCATGTTCGGGCCAAGATCCATCAGCATGCTATTGTCGCCGAGCTGCGACAGTGCAGCGGGATCAACGGCATCCTGACGGACAGCGCCCGCCAAGACCTTGGCGGCATTCTTGTCGAGCCCGAGAGCGCGCGCGACTGCGCCAATGTGAAGGTTGTCGGCAACGGCCTTCACGCCCTTGCCGATCAGCGGCGCCAAGAATGGCGCAGCCAAGCCAGTCGCAAACCCGATCCCGGCGCCTTTGCCGGCTTCCTTGATATCTCCCCCCGAACGCACAGCAGAATCCACACCGTTGATCGCGGCTCCAGAAAGCGCGCTAATGCCATATTGCAGAGGCTTCGACGCAGCGCCAATACCAAACACCTCCGGGGCGGCCATCATTGCCGGCAATGTCCCGGCAACTGCTCCCGTCACATTGCCCAGGGTCCGCGCGACAGGGTGAGCCTCGCGGCTCGCCTCGTTCATGCGGGTCATCTCGGCATTGACCTTGGAATAGGGTTCACCTGTCAACAGCGACCCGATGCCGGCGGACGCGGCAGTCAGACCCTTGTCGATGTAGGGGCCGGCGATCGGTACGCCCTCGCCTGTCGACGTGAGGTAGGTTCCCGCAGCGCCCATATCCGGGTTTGGAACAAATGTAGGCGCATCGTGGCCGTCTTCTGGCTTAGGGCCGCCAGCGGCCATGATCTGCTGTGCCTGTACGATCCCGGCCTTCGCCCGCGCGTCGGCGTCGGCCGCGCTGCCCGTAGGGGCCGCCGCAGGCAACGACTTTGCAATCTCTTCAACTGCCGCGCTCTGCTGCTCCGGCCTCATCGAGAGAAATGCGTCGTCGACCTTGACCTTCAGGCCCTGGATATTGAGCGTTGCCATCAGGGTTCAATGCTCCATTTCAAGCCGTTGCTCGTCGTGCCAGCTCCGCCGCTGGATGTTGCGGGAGCCTCGCCACGGTTGTTCTTGATCGCGTCCACCATCGCCCGGACGCGCGCCAGCTTGTCGTCAACCGATTCCTTCGCTTCGCCGGGCTTGGGCGTCAAAATGGAGGCCTGATTTTCCACTTCGGCAGGCGCCGCCGTGGCACCGGACACGCTGTAGAGGTAGGACGCGATGATTGTCTTCAGAGAGTTCGAGGCGCGCTGATATTCCGGTGACTTCAGATAGTCGGCGCCGTAATTGGAGCCGTAGGGAACCGCCGAAATTGCTTGATCCGACAGATTGGAAAGGGCGCCAAAATTGTCCTCTACAATCTTCAACTCGGGCGCCACGACATCATAAAGCTTGGCGTCTCGCTGCTGCGCCTCGTTCGGACCCTTGGTGTTCACCTTGGGGCCGGTCAAAGGCACGATGCCGCCATTCCCGGCAGGCGGCGGGTTTGCCGCGCGCGGGCTCGTCGGCGCTGGTGACGCAGGGGTTGCAGGAGGTGGCAGCACGGGCGCGGCTGGTGCCGGAGCCGGAGCCACCGCAGCGGGGCCAGCAGCGCCGCCAGCGCTCGGCGGCGTGATAGCCTGCGGTGCCTGTCCTGGCATCTGTGCAACGATGCCGGAAGGCGTGAGGAACATCAATTCGCCGTTCGGGCCGGTGATGGTCTTGCCGGCCGCGATCTGGGCCGCCTGTTCTTGCGTGACCTTGTTGTTGTTCACCAGCCAGTTGAGCGCCTGGGCGTCGACCGCATTCCCCTTGAACATGTTGCCTTGGCCGCCGCCGGGGGATGCCGCGACAGCCTTCGTTTCGCCCGTGCGCTTATTGTAAAGCGTGCCGTCGTCAAGCTTCTCCCAATCAGTCTGCTGACCCGTGTAAACGGCCTGATGCGTTTTCGGATCGACCAGCGAGCCGCCAACTTCAATCAGCTTGTCTTGATCAGACTGGAGCTTGCGCTCGTCGAAATCGAGCCGCGCCTTTTCGGCCGGCGTCATCTGCGGATTGCGCAGGCGTTCCGTCTCAATACGGGTCTTCTCCATATCGAGACGGTTTTTCTCCATCTCCAGTTGCGTCGCTGGGTCGGCAGCGGACATTTTCTGTTTCAGCAACATGCCAACGACGCCGCGCTGTTCAGGGCTCAACCGTGGATCTGTCGCCGCCTTCATGAGCTGCGGGACGGTCGGGCCGCCATCCGCAACCTGAACGCTGCCGGCTGCGCTGGGTGCCGCTCCGGTGTTGACCGGAATCCATCCGTGGTCACCTGTCGCGCCAGCCATGCCGGTCGTCTCGACATACTGATATGTCTTGCCGTCCGCACCCGTGCGAATAGCGCCCTGTGCGGGCTTCGCGCCAAGCATGGGCGCGCCACCACCACCAGCGGCGCGCGGTGATTGGACCGGCATTGGTGCAGGCGGGCCGCCCGCAAGGGCCTGGGCGGGGTTCTGTGGCTGGGCCGTCACTGGAGGCGCGCCAGCAAGAGCCGCTGCGGCCATTCCGGCAGATGGGTCGAGGCTCGCGACTTTGACCGGATCGGCAGGGGAGCCTGCAAACCGCGATACAAACGAATTGGCCTGGGCGATACGGCGCCCGGCCTCACCGCCCGCCCGGTCATAGCCGGCGAATTTCCATGCGTTGTTCATGACCTGCTGCGCTTCGGTCGGCGACTTCGCCGCGTTCAGCCGGTCAATAAGTGTCGGGTCTTCCTGAAGGAAATACTGTGCCTGAAGCTGCGGCGAAGGATTGTTCGGATCGCCGCCGTTCTTGGCCGCGAAGTTGCGCATTGCTTCGAAGCGAGGGCCGCGCCAAGACAGGATGCCGCCCGCCGTTCCGGCCGCGCCGCTTTCGCTCGGGTCTGACCATGAACCAAAGGCATTCTTAGGCTGGAACCGGCTTTCCGCGTTCCCGGTCGATGCCACGGCAGCTAGACCGTTTGGATTGGTTACCTTGCTTTTCACCGTGTCCATGAAACCGGAATAGATGTCGTTGCCGGTCAGGTCCGGAGCAGGACCAGCCGCGCCGCCCAAGCCAGGCGCTGCAACATTGCCGCTGTCGACCGTAGGAGCCCCGCCAGCAGCGGCCGGCGCCGATCCGGTGGCGCTAGAGCCGAACAGAGCCGAAAACACGCCGTCGCCACCCTTGCGCCAGTCGGTTTCAGCCTTGTTTGCCCGGTTGTTGGCCATCCGGTAGCCAAGAGCCTCGCCGATGGCAGAAAGGCCCTGCCCTGCCGTCTTCGGCGCCACAGGACCACGAAGGGCGTCAGCGATGGCGCGAAGACGCGCGAGTTCCTCCGGCGTCTGGACGCCAGTGTCTCCGCCGAAGATGAAACCCGGCTGCGCGGTCATGCGAATGCCCTCCCATAGTCGACAGCATCGAACCCGTTGACTGTCGTCACGGCGTGAGGCCGATAGGCGCGAACCTCGTCAGCCATCACGCCGACCTGTTCGCCATCAGCCCAGAGATATTCGAAGACGTATTTCGTCAGGCCGTTCGCATAAGTGCCGATCGCGCGGATGTTCTTCTTCAGGCGGCGGTCTGAAAATTTGATCAGGTTCGCACCGAGGCCGAAGAGACCGCCCATCAGATCGCTACTGCCGGCGGCGTCCTGCTGCCATGCTTGGAGCTTCTGATTATAGTTCGTGTTGATCAGCCCGGCGGTGTCGGTCGTCGGTATGGTCGGCATGTTCGCATTGACGAAATTCGGCTGACTGACCTGTGAGCCGGACAGCAGCGCCGTCAGGTTGTTGATGGGCGCCGAATTCTGGGCCAAGGCCTCTTGCACCGCCTGCCCACGACCGGACAGCAGCAGCGAGTTGTAGGCGTCGTTTTCGCCTTGGTCCTGAATGTTCTGCGCCTGGGCGTAGTTGTCCGAACCGGGCCGAATGCCACGGTTGATCAAATCGGCCTCGTTCGCCTGCCGACGAGCGTCCAGCGCCGGCTGGAGGCGCTTCATTCCGAGATCCATCAACCGGCCTTCGGTCGCGTCGTTCGACAGGTCGACCGGCTTGGCAAGAAAGTCGTTCAGGAAAGCAGACTGCGAATTGGCGAGCTTGCCAAGGTTCAGTTGCGCGCTGTCGGTCTGGTCCTTGATCGCCTTGCCGGCATCCGTCAGGCTTTGCGTGGCCGTGTACGTCGGGATGTCATAGGACTTGCCCGTGTAAGGATCATTCCATTTGTAGGTGCCCGATTGGTTATAGGTCAGGCTCCCATCGGGCGTCACCTGATTGACGTTGCCAAGATTGGCGTTCGCAACCGCAGTGCCGACATTCGTCGAAGTCGACGCGGCGGAGGTCTCTTTCGGATCGGGCGGAGCCGGGGCTTTGGGAGCGCACATTTTCAGGGTTCCTCAAAAAACAGGGTCATTGCGTGGGCTGTGTGACGAAAGCCGACCCGTTCGCAGAGCTTGGCAACGCGTAGGTCGGTCATCGTCGTGACGTGAGCCCGCTTGACGCCGCGCGAGCGGAGGTTTTCCAGAATATGCTTCGTCAGCTTCATGCCGATTCCGTTCCGGTGATCCGGCCGGACGTAAATCGCATCCTCTTGCGAAATGAGTTCGCCATTGTGCATGTCGAGCGCGAGCCAGATCAGCGCGTAGCCAATCGCCTCGCCGGTCTCTGTCCTGACGACGAATAGAAGAATGTCACCGCTGTCGCTCGACGCGACATAGGTCGCAAGACGGGGATTGAAGGGCGGGCAACGCATGCCTCGCCCCTCAAGGCGAGCCTGCATCTCACCATAGTGGCGCGCCAGCAACGGCTGGACATCGACATAGGCCTTCCCGAAGTTCTCGATTGCGATCCGGTAGCTCATACGACGACAGCCCCCGCTTCAAAGGTGACATCGAGCTGAACGAATTCGGTGACCGGCCGCTGATTAAGAAACCCGGTGATTTGCAGTTGCGGCTGCATGACGTATCCGGTCTTGCCGATCGAAATCCATTGACCGCCGCCGACCGACGCCACCGGCTGCGCCTGGTCCCACTTCGCGACATCCCAGAGGCCGGAATCCCATAGGTCGGCCGTCCCGCCATCTGCCGCAGCGGGCGCCGGGGGAAGCTGGACGGAATAGTTGACAGAGAATGAGATTTTCGGGTTGTAGGGCGTGGCGCTAAGAAAGGTCGGTCGTGCTTGGTGAACGGTCTTCAGCCCGCCCAGCGACTTCATGTGATCTGGGTTGCCGACATAGGTGTAATAGATCGGCAGGCCGTCATCGTTGCCGCTGATTTCGCCCTCGTAGACCTTGCCGTCATTGGTGCCGAAATAAAGCCGGCTGTCGTGCAGTTCGATGCAGCGCGTGGCCCAGCCGACGAACTTGCACCACGCGCCCGTTTCGAGGTTGACCACGAACGCCCACGATTCCTGTCCGGTCGACGTGATCGGCAGCGAGACAATCGCATAGTTCATGTCGGGCCATTTGATGATTTCCCAAGGCAGGGAAAGGCGCCGAGCCGCCTCGCGCTTCCAATCCGGCTCGATGTTGCGTGAGATGGCCGCGAGTGACAGAGCTGCTGCATCCTTGTTGATGGCGGCCGAAATCGGCACCAGGCCTTCCTTGGTCGCAACGATCAGATCGCCGCCGGCTCGCATCGTGCCACGCTTGCCCAGCGGGTCAGTCAGGTCATAGCGGCCGACCAAGTTCCATTCCGCCGCAGTCGCCCCAGCCGGGTTCGATCCTTCGAAAATTGCCGCCTCGCCTTCCGTGGTGACAAACACGCATTTGTCGTCGATGCCGTCGCCAGCATCGAGAGACCACGTAGCGCCGAAGAGCAGCGAGCCGCCGCGCTGGAAAATGCCCGACAGGTTCAGCGAGCCCAGCGCTCCTGTCACGCTGTCAATCCCGAGATAGCGCGCGCGCATCGTGCCGCCCTCGATGAAGAACAGGCGGTTTCGGTAAAGCCAGACGTGCGACAGCGCCGAAGTCGCCACGCCGGTAATCGCGGCGGAGATCTGCACCACGCCGCCCGGAATGTTTGCCGTCGCCGAACCACCACCGCCAGTGATGATCTCGTTGTCCACGAATGTGCCGGTGATTGACTGGACCAGCAAGGAACCGGTCGCGCCGTTATCGACGTTCTTGACGATGGTCGCGGTTGCACCGCTCGTTCCGCCGGTGACCGTGCCCGAACTTGGGAAATTGACGGTCTGCGCATCGAAATTCAACCGATAGGTGCCAAGGCCATTAACCGCCGACCAATCAAAGGTCGTGCTGTAGAGCTGAAGGAAATCGGTTCCATTGACCGCGACCACGTAGCTATCGCCGGACGTGGTGAAATTGACATAGGAATAGTAGCCAGAGGTCTGACCCGAAACAGAGGCGGCAGGCGCTACCGTTGGCGATGCCGGCGATGTGACATCGCGGATTGTGGTCGCATCGCAGGCCCAAATCTTTTTCGTGCCACCGGCATTGTATGTGATGAAACTCTGAACCGGGACGGCGCCGATGGTGGCGCGCTTCACCGACCCGCCGCGCATGATGATGCCCGTCGAGGTCGGCAGGAAGTTTTCAAGCGTCTGCGCTGAAAATGGCTTGGACTTCACAAGGCTCTGATTGGTCACCCAGCCCGCGACAGGCGCGCCAAAGGTGTACGGCTGCGATTTAGCCGCAGCCTGTGACGGAACAGCCTTGCGGCGGCCGGGGAACCGTTCTCCCAGCCTCACGGCGCACCTGAGACGGTCCCAGGCCACGCGACACCGCGACCACGCCAGCTAAGGGGCGGCTGGCCTGACACGACAGGCTTTGAGCCGGGATCTTTGTCGATCAGCCGAAGCTTCAGCGTTTCGAAGTCATCGAGCGCCTGTTGATAGGCAAGGCCCTTGTTCTGCTTCCACCGATAGATGATCGCCAACTTCAGCAGACGCTCGGAAAGCCGGAATGCGTCCGCGTCTTCCGTGAACATCGGCTTCAGCGAATCATTGCTGGCACTGACGATCTGATTTGAGAGGTAGAAGAATTTGACCGTCTCGCTGGAGGCCATGACCGGCCATTGGTGAAACTGGTCACCGTAGATAATCCAGTAGCCGTTCACCGTGGCGATCGGCGTCACCTGAAGCTCAATCCATTGGTCTGGACTGGTCAGATGGCTCGTTGCCCAGAGCCATCGGGACGACCACAGCGACGATGTTTGCTGCATCCGTTCGTAGTCGGTCGGAAGATTGAAGTCAGCGGTGGTGCCGTCTCCCGTGAACGTCTTCAGGACAAGCAGTTTCTGCCAGTCATAGGCGTCGACAATTTCCGACGCCATGACGTTGGCGAGTTCCTGCATCTCAACCATTTCTCGACTGGTGTTGCCATAGACCAGCGTCGGCACATCCATGCCGAGTACGGTCGCCGCGCCTTTCACCACGTCGAGAATGGACATCAGGCAGCGTCCTTGGCTTTCGCCTTGGGTTGGGTTCGCTCTTCCAAGAGCGCTTCCATGGCGGCCATACGCTCGACCATGGCGGCGTTCTGCTCCGCCATCTGCTCAATAATGGCGTCCTTCTGGGCCTCGCGCTCGGATGCCTTGGCCGCGTCGGTGTTCTCAAGGAACAGCTTTGCTTGCTTGCGCATCTCGCGCATGTTCGGCAGGCGGACCTTTTCCATCTGGCCTTCCTGAAGGTCGCGGACTTCTTCCACCGTGCGAATGCCGGACTGACGAAGCACTTCGGCCTGCTCGGGCGAAACGCCAGGCCATGCGGCAAGCGCCATGCCGTTGACAGGGATGTCCTGACCTTTCTTGAACGCCTCATAGGCAGGCTCGATCTGCATCCAGCGCGCCGTCATGAACTTCAGCTTTTCGCCGTCCTGGTCCTCGCCCATCTTGGACGGGTCGGGGAGCATCAGGCGAACGCGTTCGGTTGTCTTGGTGTTCATCGGCGAGTGCGACGGCGAATAGGTCACCCAATCCTCCGCCTGCCGTTCAAGAATGCGTCGGGCGCTCGCGTCGAGCTTGTAGCCCTTCAGGTCGCATTTCTCCGCCACCGGATCGCCCTTGATGGGCAGCATTTCGTAACTCGTCTTGAACCCCATCACGCGGATCATCGGGGCTTGGTTTTCGGACATCTTGCTTTGCTCCTGAAACATGGCGGGCGCCGAAGCGCCCTTATTCGCTGATGAGGTCGCGGAGGTCCGGAAGCTCCGCCAAGATGGCGTCTCCCTGAGCCTCGTCGAATGCTGCCGCCTTGAAGGCTTCGGCTGCGCGAAGGCGCTCGCCGCCGCTCCAAAGCTTCCGGATGCTGTTCGTTACAGCGCAGGTTTCGGCTGACGCGGCCTGTGCTTTCACTCTCGGCATTTCCATTCTCCTGCGGTTGAAAGGGGGACGGGCGGAGCCGAAGCCCCGCCCGGATGCCGGATCAGTAGGGGAAGGCGCACATGACAATCTTCGCCGACGCGTCGATCGCGTAGGCGCAGACCGTATCGGTCACGGCGGCGGCCACCTTCAGGGTGCCGTCCGTGGTGCCCGACAGGATAAGGGCGTTGCCGTCCCCGCCGGAAACCAGCGCGGTAGTGACCGTTGCCACACCCTTGACCTGTATCCAGCCGTATTCGCCGTTGCCGGGGGCAGCAGCGAGAACGCCGGCACCGTTTGCGGCGGTGTCGGACACATCCGAGGTGACTTCGTTCGACTGGCCGGCAGAGACACCGGCCGGTGCGTAGAAGCCGACCACGTTGTTGGCGACGGCGGCGATTGCGCCGGCACCAGAGTTGTATTTCACGAACCGATAGACCTTGCCGTCATACGATTCGTAGGTGTCGCCAAGGCGGGGAGCCTTGCCGCTTTCCGCGCCCGTGAGATCAGCCGCGGTGTAGGTCTTGGTGATGTTGGCGCCAACAAAAGAGGTCATGGTTTTCGCTCCTTATGCCGCGTCGAACAGGACGCCCTGAAGCGACCGGTTCGAGGTGACGAGGTTGCCCATCCAGTAGAACGGGATGACAACAGCGTCCTGATTGACGGGCTTCTTCTCGTCGTCCTGCGTCCACTGCGCCTCTTTGTGCTGGTCGACGTAGACGTAGTCGGTGTTGAGGAAGTAGCCCTTCTCGGCCGTGGTCGTGAAATTCGTGTTGTCGTCGAAAATTACGTCAGCGGTCTTGTACTTCAGGCTGATGAACCCGGACTGCGCCAACTCGGCATCCTGGTACCTCTGCAACTGCTGTTCGCCGAGTTCGTAAAGCGAATAGAAGTCGTGGCTGAAGGTGATGATGTCCGGCTTGTCGGCGCCGCGCGTCAACGAAAGCCAGAGCTTGTTCATGTCGGCCTTGAACGATGCGGCGTTTGCGGCCGAAGGCGCGGCGGCAAGATTGGTGCCGGTCGCCTCCAGGAACTTGTTGCGCCAGAACGTCCAGGTTGCGGAGTCGATGCCGCCGACCGTACCCTGACCGTTGGTCTGGAGAATGTTGGCCAGGCCGCCGATCTGGTTGGACAGCGAGCCGTCCGAATACAGGTCGACAGAGAAGTTATTCGCGGCGGTCTTCAGCGCGTTGCCCTTCTTGGTCTTTACGAGATTGATCATCGCGAACTTGCCGCTGTTCTGGCGAAGCTCCTTTCCGCTCGAAACGACATGCAGAGCGACCTGCGCCCAATCGAATTTCGCGGACGTGACGACATCCGAGCCGTTGGTGTTCAGCGTGTCGAGACCGGCATAACGCTGGTAGGTGTTGTTTTCCGCGTATTCGAGCTGCACCTGAATTTCGGTGCCGCCGTCAAGATTGCGGATCTTGTTCTTTTTCTTCAGCCGGTTGAGGAAGGCGTTGTTCTTCGAAACGTTGTCCGCCACCTCGTTCGCGCTGTTGCGAAGCGTGGTGGACACCATTTCAGTGAAGGTGGTCGACGGACCAGCCATCGGACTTATCCTTTTTGGTTGCGCTCGTAGACAGCGGCAAGCTCTTCATCTTCAGTGAGAGCCCGGCCTTTGCCTGATGCTGTTGAGGGGATGTTGACGGCGGCGGCCCGACGAGCGCCTTCGACCTTGGCGGCGCCATTGGTAGCGACTGGTTTTCCAGCGGCTGCTTTGGCCCGTAGGTCGGGATCGGCGTTCACGGCCATGTCGTAAGCCAGACCGAAGACGGCCTCTTTCGAGGCGGCATCACCAAGCTTCCTTCGCGCCTTGTGGATTGCTTCAACCATGTCGACTTCGGGAATTTCCGAGTAGAGCGGCTTGTCGGCTGACAAGCGGGTCAACTCAGTCTCGGCCGATGTCTGATCGGCACGTTCCTGAAGCTTTTGGTTTATGCGGTCGTCGATCGTAGCGGGGTTATGAACAGAAGAGAGCATCTGTTTAAGCCCGGCGATTTCCTGCCGCAATTCGGTTTCGCCCTGTTGGACGGTCTGGCCAAAGGCTGCTGCGATTTTGTCGCGCACGCCGTAACTGTCGATGATCGACATGATGGATTCGACGGGAGCCCGGTCTAGATTGGCCTGGGCATTGAAAAGGAAATCAATCGCCTTCGCTGGCGTGACCACGGACCCATCCGCGAGCTTGCGGCCCTTCTGCGGGTCGAAGTAATGGGCATGCCGTTCGATGACTTCCTGAATGGGCTTGACGGTCGAAAGCTGCCGGCCGTGATCGGAAAGCCTGCCCTGCAATTCCTGCTCGCGCGCGGCGACGAAGGCGCGGATTTCAGCAGGGGTCTTCTCCCACGCGCCCTTGACGACATCGGCCCCTTGAAGGCCTTTCCAGTTGTCAGGCAGGGGAACCGAACCGGCGCCAGGCGTCAGACCATCGCCGGCCGGTTCCCCGCCATCACCGCCTTTCGGCGATCCCGTGTCGGCTGCTGCGTCGCGATCCGAGCTGACAAACTTCCCATTGTCGCGGTCCGCGCCGTTGTCGCGCTCGTTCTTGTTCCAAATGGCTTCAAGCGCCGAATCGTCGGCGGCGGCGTCATTGTCGTTGACCACACCGACATCGACGACGGCCGGTGCGGCTTCAGCTACGGCGGCTAGTTGAGCGCTCATTGAAATTCCTCTGACACCTGAAGGCCCCGCTTCTTGCAGAAGTCGGGATTGCGAAATTTGCCCTTGGTCGGGGAAAGGCTGGGCTCATACTCGACGCAATTGTGTCTCTTCAGATCGTCGCGCCGTTGTGAGCGTGAGCCGATTACCGCGCCGTTGATCGGAGAGCGGTAGTCCGGAATGTCCGACATGATATTCGGCATAGTGATCTGGCCCGCGAATGGCTTCTCCATGGGAGCGCCCGTTTGCCGGTCGACGAGGATGCCGTTTCGAAACACGTACCGAGCCATTTCAAGTCCCGCTTGGAGGCAGGACGAAGGGTGCGGTCGACCACTGCGAAAAGATAAGCCGTTTGGAATTCAGCAGAGTAGCAATGCCGCCAGAGCATCATCATCGGCCATTGCCGCAACCTCTCGCTCAATCATCATGCGGCCCATTTTGGTATCGAGGCCGGCGGTCAAGTCGGTGAGCTGCGGACGCCCGCTCTGCGGCATCAGGGCTTGCAATGCCGCCATGACCTGTGGAGAGAGTTCAAGCGTTTCGATGAGTGCAGACGGGGCAGGCTCGCGGCCATAGGTCCGCAGATCGACGGGTTTGCCATCGCGGTCGAGATAGATAGTCGGCTTATTGTGGCGGCGATAAAAACCGCCACCTGGTTGCTGAAGGACCTGCGCGCCGGCCGCGCCCGGTCCGAAGTACCGGTTGCCGAAGTACCGCTTTCCAAAATAGCGGTCCCCAAACATCAGCTAGGGTCCAGATTGACCGAAAGCCTGTTGCCGTCCGCGTCGACTGAGGCGTTGATGCGGTTTTTCGTGTCGTTCGTGTCGCGGAATATCGCGGTTCCCGTTCCCAGACCGTTAGCCTTGCCAAGCAGCGCAGCAGCGAACAGCCGGAGCCCCTGACGCACCGTCAGGCCTGTTTCGACGCCAGCGGCCCGGTCCAGCAGCGCATCGGCGTTGGCGTTTGCAGTCGGAACGTCGCCGACAGCGGCGGGCGCGGCCGGCAGATTGTCCGTCTTCAACTTGATAGCATTTACCGTCGTGGTGACCGTGCCAAACGACGCTACGATGTCGGAAGCGTCGGCGGGATCTGGCGGCAGGTTGGTTGTCTTGGAATTGATGCCGGACAGCTGAGTGTCAAGATTGGCCGAAGCCAAGCCGACCGCAGCGCGCACGCCGGGCGCATCCAGATCGTTGAAGCCGGTCACGCCGGTTCCCTTAGCGAGGACGATGTTTGTTCCGGCTGTCAGGGTACGCGCCGCAGTCGACCAAACCGCATCAAGGGCGTTTGCCGCGAATTTTGCCGCAGTGATCGCGCCGGCGCCGAAGGTGCTTGCCGTGATCGCGCCGGAATTCCAGGCGGTGCCGCCAGCATTGACCACGTTGACGCCAAGCTGTGCGGTTGCCGTGTTCACTGCCGAGCCTGCAATCTGGGTCGCATTCACGGATGCAATGCCCGCCGTGAGGCTGATTTGACCGGTGCCGGTGCCCGACGACAGAAGCACGCTTGCACCGATGTCGCGCGCTGTCTGCGCTGTGCCAGCAATGGCTGAAACATCAATCCGGCCGTTGGCGTCGACAAGCTGGGTTCGACCGCTCGTCGTGTCGCGCCGGAAAAGCTCGATCACGCGCGTAACAGGCGCCATGCTCGCCTGGGTAATGTGGACGCAATATTCCTCCGCATCCGATGTCGATGCAATCGTGGTGTCCTCGTCGATCAGCAGCGAATAGACGCCGGGTTGGTTCGCCGCTGACAGTTCGGCAACGGTTGGCGTGGTGTAGACCGTCGCGGTGCCGCCGTTCCGGCTCCGGTACACGGTGAAGGTGGTCAGGGCCGTCTTGCGGGTTTTCAGGTCGGTCGCATCGACGGCGACGAAGTAAATGTTCTGATCGATCTTGCCGCTTGGAATTCTCATGTGAACCTCAAGTAGCCGCTGGCCAGGACGTTGATGCCCAGGTCGGCCATATCGATCGTGTGATTTGCGGGCGAAGCATTGTAGAGCTTGTAACCGGCGATGACCGGCGCACCCGATCCTGCAGTCTGGGTGGCGTCGAATGCTGGTGAAGCCGTAGAGAACACCGCAGTGCCGCCCGAACCTACCGCTACGCCGATCACCACCAGCGGGATCGCTTGCCCGGATGCCAAGACGCTCTGGGAAGTCGGATCGCCCGTGGTGGCTTGGTGGTTCCACGTAGAGGGAGTTACCCCGACGATAGGGTTGTTGCCCCGAATGAATACAGCACCTTACCACCGGTACCGTTCAACCCGGTTATGAGGCCGGTTTCGGAACCATCCAATAGGCGCCAACTAGTGATCAGCCGTTGCGACACCTGTCCGACACCTTGGGTGGTCTGGTCGTCGGTTAGGCCGATGAAGCCGGTGGGAATAACGCTCGGTGGCGGTACCCCGGTAAGAGTGGCGGCGCGATCAGCCAAAACTGCCACGTCACCGGACCGAATGCTGGCGGGCCAAGCAATTGTGTCTGAAGTACTAGTCGTCGTCGAAAACAGCGTAATGGACGTGACGGGACCAGCGGCGCCGCCGATGATGGGCGCCAATAGTCCTTCCATGAACTGCATCGGCTGATAGGGGTAAAACTGGCCGCTGTCGCCAAACATTAGCTGTTGAGACCTGCGGTTTGGGGCTGCTGCATTATCGGGGCAACGCCGGATATGCGGCCTTGCGCGTCCTTGATGACCTGTTTCGGCGCGGTCAGGGCTTGCGTGACTGCGATCATGAACTGCCCGAACTGCTCGCGCTGGGCGGCAAGTTCCTTCAGAACGGCCTCGCCGCCGATAGGATCGATTTGTATCGGGGGCGGCAGGATGCCCTGTGCGACTAGCGCCTGGTTCTGTTCCGTCGCGGCGCCAATCTGCTTCGACCGCAGATCAAACTGTTTTTCCTTCATCGTCATGTCGTGCTGTTCGCGCTTGAACTGCATATCCTGGGCCGAAGCGTCCTGTTTGGCCTTGAAGTCAGCAGCTTTTGCCGCCGCGTCCGCCTCTCGCGTCTTCGCTTCCGCTTCAGCCTTTTGTTGTTCGGGGCTAGGCTTTGGTGTCTCAGGCTGTGCGGCTTTCGCCTTGGCATCGGTGACCATCTTTTCCAGAACGTCTTCGACAGATTTGCCGAGATTGAACAGCCGCGAGTTGGCCGCGAAGATTTCGACGGCAACCTCTTTCGGCAGCTCGCCGGACTGAACCATTGGACCGACAGCCGCCCAATACGCGCCGGCACCCTGCAAGAATTCCGCTGCTTCGGCCTTCTGCCGCGACAGATCGGCCTTCACCGTCGAATCGCTTTCGACATCGATGCGGTACATGCTTGAAAGCTTCTGGGTGAGAAGCTGTTGAACACCTTGCATCTGCGCCAGCTTGCCCTGCCGGGCCTTCTCGGCCAGCTGGGCGGCTTGGGCTGCTTGCTGGTATTGCTGCTGCGTCTCAGGCGGGAGTTGCGCGCCTTGCGGCGGCGGCGGCGGTGGCTGAATGGGCGTGAGATCCTGTTGCGTTGGGATGATCTGGACGCCGGTCATCTGCTGAAGCGTCTCATGTGAGAACTTGGCCGGGATGATTTCGGACATCATCACGAACAGGTCGCGCGCGCCGCGTTCCATCATGCGCTGCATCTTCTGGATGCGAAGCGAGCCCCACTGTGTCTTGATCTGCTGGGCGCCAAGCGTCTCGCTCGCCTGGGAAGCGCCGCGAACGATGTCCGAAATCCCGGTGATTTCGTACACGGCCTGTTTGGTCTGGTCGCGGGCGGTGTACAGCTCGCGCAATACGAGAATGAACTTTTCCACCGGCCAGAACGCGACCGCACCAGCAAGCCCGCCATTGGCCGCCCAGATGTCCGCGTTGCCGATTGGGACAAATTCGGTGTCATCGGCAGCAAGCATGTTGGCGATATCGCCGGCATCGCTCGAGTACCAGCCTTTCACCTTCATATGGTTGGTGATGATGTTGATGCGCTTGGTGGTTAGGTCCAGCTCGTCCGCGAGCTTCGAATAGATCGAGAACGGGTTGACCGGCATGAGGCGACCGGTGAGTTCGATCGGCTGCACTGGCGTTGCGATCGGGAAGAAGTTCGTCAGGCCCAGCGGGTCATCAACCGTCTTCAGGACCACGCCTGTGTCGTCGATGAAATAAACCTTGCGGCTGGTCTTGCACCAGATTTCCCAGCCCGTCAGATCGCTATCGGATTCGCCGCGCGCCTTCCTCTCTGGGTCGGTCGTCTGCATGCCGATCATGGCTGCATCGAAGGCCGTATCTTCGTTCTCTCGCGAGACGACGAACCGGAACGACATCCATGGGCAATCGCTCCAGCGCTTGGCAGGGCCGTGACGAAAGTCGCGCCAGCTTACGGCCTCAAATTCAATGCGTTCGTTGGCCAGCCGCTCAGGCGGAGCAATTCCGCCGGCGCCTCGCTGATTGGGATCCACTTCGGTCGGCGCCAGCCCAGGCGTTCCGCCATCTCGTCCGCCTTCGCCATCATATCCGGCGCTCTCACTATCTCCAGAAGCTCCGGTTCCGTCAGCATTGGCCATGCCGGGGAGTTCATCCTTGCCGTCCTTTACAAAGTCGCTTTTGAACCGAAGCCGGACCACGCCGCGACCGGCCAGGAAGGCGTCTTGGGCCTCTGCTTCCAACTCGACCTGAAGTTTCGAATCGTCGACCTGAACCTTTATCGACCGCTCGATGATTTCGGCCACGTCCTTGCCGGCCGGATCTTCGTCGGCGAACCGGCGCCGAACGTCAGGCGCTGGCGGGCTGTTAATAACCGCCGGCACAATGGTCTCGACGTTGGCGTAGAGAATGTTGAAATCGTAGGTCGTGCCGAGCGCAGTCGACGTGGTGTAATCGCTGCTCGACGTTTCGCCCGTGAATGCTTTGACTGCCTTGTCGGCATCGTCCATCCATTGCTTTTCAAGCTTGCCGGCGGCTTCGACACGGTTCAGCCACTTGGCGCCCTCTTCACGAAGGGCCTTTCCCTGCTTCTGCTCTTCAGGCGCGCGCTTGTCTGGTCTGGTGGCCATGGCGGCACGATGCCGGGCCACGGCGCGAAAACATAAGCCGCTTGAAAACGCGAGGCAGAAGGAAGATCTGGGCCATTGGACCCCAACTTGCGCGCAGGCGGTCTAGCCTTCACTATGCAATTTATTGCGCGGAGGGAAAAATGGCTGACTATACATTCGACGTGCCAAGAGCACGAACCAGAGATATTTTCCGGTTCTTTGTTGAAGTTGGCCGATTGATGGGCGCGCCAAGTTTTAGCATTACTGAGATTGGGGCACCTGGCGCCACAACCGTAGCCCTATCCGACGATACCGGCCTCACCGAGAATGGCTTTTCAACATCTCAACTTTTCTCAGTATTTCAAGCGTCAGTCGGCGTACAAAATATTTCCTTAAGTTTGAGTCGGCCAGCTAGCGAAAAAGACGCTCTTTCCGATCGAATTCACTTTAGCAACAACGAGTCCGTCAAGAGCTTTAGCATTGAAAAAGTTCGCCGGATCAATGAGTTAGTCAGTGAAACGTTCCTCCCTGGTTGGGAGCCGGTGATTGGACTCTTCCATAACCAAAAGGCGTTCACGAACCTGATGAAATCTCATCAGACACTGCTTGGTCAGCTTCAAAGCACCACAGTAGGTATAACGGAACAGTTGACCGCCGCCAGGCTGGCACTCGAAACCGAATTCGCGGAAAGACGGTCTTTACTAGAATCTGAGATGCTGTCGCGATCCAACAAGCTTGACGAAGCCTCTGCTCAGCTACAACACGAAATAGCACACCGTGAGGAAGCGCTATTACAACGAACAAAAGAGCTCGACGATAGAGACCACATTCACGCGAGAAGAAAATTACGAGAAGACATTACCAAGGGCATTGAGACGAGATTGGCCAATGCCATTGTTCCAATGCGAACCTCCTTGATCGGTTGGGTCGTTTTCGCAATCTCCTTAGGAGTAGCGGGGTTTCTCGGGTGGGTATCGGTCACCAGCCTTGTTGAATATGTAGCTATCGCACAAGCGGCAGCCATTAAATCGCTCAATCCGGTGTCGGAATTCACCATCCAGCAAGGCTGGTTCCTGTTGGGGCGCGGTGCAATCACAGGAGCCCTGTCGGTTGCATTTTTAGTCTATGCAATAACTTGGTTGAAGAGCATCTATCATGCTGATGTCCGGGCGCAGCGGGAGCTCGAGCGGTATTCGATCGACCTGAATCGAGCAAGCTGGGCTGTTGAGACCATCATGGAAGCCAAGAAAGACGGAGGCACTATTCCCGACATCTTGGTCGCGGGCGTCTCACGTAATCTGTTTGACGGCGGAGCCGGCAAAGAGTCTAGCGCGCAATCCGATGGTCTCGGTTCGTTGTTACGGGCGTCTGCTAAAGCGAGGATTTCAACGAACGGCGCGGAGTTCGAAATTAATAGTCGAGGCGCAAATAGGCTGGCTAAGGAGTTGGAGGGCGAAGTCTAGCAGGCTCACTCGTCACTGGCCGGCTTGAACCTACGCACGATCATCTCGAACAGGATATCTGAGATCCACATGGCCGACACTCCAATCAGGAACGCGGCCGCAAGCGTCGTAGTGTCCTCGGCCGGATCAGGGATCGGCAGTCCTGTCGCTTTGAAATATGACACCACTGGCAGCGTGAGATAGGCGGCCGCCAAAGCGCCACAGACAGGCGATGCCACCATTTCGCGCAGCTTGTACCGATGCCGTGACAGAGCCCGCAGAATGCCGCCAGAGAGGCCTGCGACGAGCACGGGCGCCTTGATGCCCAGGAGGTCGAAGAAATCGTGCATCACGGCTTCCATCCGCACCATTCAACGCCCTTTGCATTGAACGAGTTCATTTGGTCGAGTTCGGCGCGGGTCATCACCTGGACGACTGCGAGGGTCGGCCGGCGGGCCGTGTTGTGGTCGCACCAGACTTTGCGCGGGTCGCTGGCCGGCGCCGTGCTCACGCACGCGGACAGGAGCAGAAACAGCGGGATTGTCAGCGCTTTATCCATCTGGTGGCCTCCGCTCGGGCTTGGTCGTCGGTCATGCCCGCAGCCGACCGTTCGGCCGCCGTTGCTTCCCTGTCCATTTCAAGGCGATCCTGAGCGGCGACAAGCTCTTTGGCCGCCTGCTTCGCCTTCTGGCTTGCCCGGCCTTTGGAATAGGCAGTCAACAGCCCCGCGAGTGCCGCGCCGGCCGCGATGAGATAAGGCCAAAACTTGGCAACGAGGGACAAAGCGAGCGCGCCCATCTCACATGTCCTTTGCGCGAACGCGGCGGGCAACTTCCGTGACGACGCCGGCGCCGATGACATAGAGCGGCAACCACCGCTCGGGGATGTACTGGTTGAACAGGCTCGGGTCCATGGCGGCAATCACCGCCAGCACTGCGCCCCCGAGCATCTGAAGCCGAGCCCATGCGATGGTCTCGGAATCCTTAAACCAGGCGCGGATATTGCTCCTCCACATGGTCACTTCCTCCTGAAGATTGCGCCGACGAGGGCATTGAGCAGACGGAAGAGCCAGTTCGTCTCGACGTGGGTTGCTGCTGGCGTTGCCGTGCCGGGCGGTGACGCGGTGATGCCTCCGGCCTCGGTGATGACGACGACGGCCGGCTTGTCGGGGAACAGTTTCGGAACTGGGACGTGCGCTGGCGAGGCAGGCTGCGTCGTCATCTTCAGCGCATCGGCGCGCACCGACCTGACGCGATCGGACCAGCCTCGGCCGAAGGTTTTCCATGTCGGCAACCGCTGGAGAAACGCCAGCCGCGCGTCGCAGAGCGCATCGATGATAACGCCGGCCGGCTTGGTCTTCACTGCCGCAATGGTGGCTGGGCCTATGCGGCCGTCCTGAGCAGCGCCGACAACCGATTGGAGGTACTTGGCCGCGCGACCGGGGCCGCTGTTCACGCCGAAGTCAAAGACGGCATAGTCAACACCATCGGGAAGCTCTGCCCCAACTACGGCATCCCAATACCTCCGGCGATAGCATGTCGAAAGCTGTTCGTCGGTGATGGCGCGCAACTCGGCCTTCGTGCCGCCAGGCTTGATATAGGCGCGGAAGGTAGCCAGGGTCACACCCTTCATGGTGGCGCCGCCGGGATCGGCCGGATTGTCCGACCAGAGCCCTTCGGATTTCAGAACGAGTGCGAGCGCGCGGGCGAAATTGCGGTCCATGGCTTCTTCCTCACAGCTTTGCGCAGGATGGAGGAACGTGGTGCGAAAAGGACAGACGCTTGATTTTCACTGTCGCTCGCCCGCTTGGAGTCTGGTATAGGCCCCTCTTCAAGGGGGGATATTACGTGAGCAAAGACTTAAGCAAAGAATACAGCCCCGCATTCTTTGAATCCCGCAGCCGGGAAGTTGATATTGCTGAAACGGTCCTGCGCCCTTTAATTGGCCTCCTGCGGCCGCAATCTATTGTTGACTTCGGAACAGCTACGGGGTCGTGGCTTGCCGCGTCAAAACGCCTTGGCGTGCAGCAGACAAGAGGAATTGACGGCCCTTGGGTGCCAGCTGAGCAAAGGCTCATTGCGCCACACGAATTCACCGAAGCGAATTTTGAACAAGATCTGCCCGACCTTGGCCGGTTCGATCTGGCCATTTCAGCAGAAGTGCTGGAGCATATCTCCGGCCCGGCGTCTCTCAGAGCCGTCGAGTGGCTATGCCGCAGTGCACCGGCTGTGCTGTTTTCTGCAGCTATTCCGTTTCAGGGCGGCATGCATCACGTCAACGAACAATGGCAAAGCCATTGGGCAAATGCCTTCGAAACATACGGCTTCAAAGCCTACGACATAATCCGACCGGTGATTTGGACTGATACGTCAATCCCCGTCTATTATCGGCAAAATCTGATCTTTTTGGCTGACGACGAGACCGCAAGAAATCACGGGCTCATTCCGGTCGCCCCTGCGTTCCTTGATCGCGTTCACCCTGAAGAGTACTTTTCAAAGGTGACAAAGCTAAAGCGGCGCACCATCACGGGGCGCATCAAATGGCTACTTGCCGGCATGGATCGGCCGGAACGTTCCACGCTCCCGCGAAAAAGCTAAGCCGCGAAAACGGCGATGAACACGCCGGGCATATCGACGCTGGTGCCATTTGAGGCTGTAGTTCTAATGCGCACCGATCCGGTGGCCCTGCCGCCATTCCTGACGCTCACAATTCTGGTTTCGGTGGGGAATGCAGACTCCGCTTCACCCGACGCAACGACCGAGTAATTCGTGTCAGCAAAGGCGTTAGTGAAATTGATCGTGTAGTCACCCGTCCCATTGTCGGTGACGGACGAGACGTTGAAGCTGCTCTGGATAGCCACCACGCCTGTACCGTTGAAGCTGACCCACGCCTTGGCCCCGACAGTGCTTGGCGGTGTGAACCACTCTGGCGCGGTCGCGCCGGCATTCATGCGCAACTGCTGGCTTGCTGTGCCCTTGGCAAGCCGTGCCAAAGACTTTCCTCCGGTGGCATAGAACACATCGCCGGTAGCGACAGAGGCAGGGAGCGGCGCGAAGATTTGCGTTGCCGCCCCGTCACCAACGACAATCACGTTGTCGTCGGTGTCCCACTGGATATCGCCTTCTGCCGTAGGCGCGGGCGCGGCGCTTTGCTTCAGGGTCAACGTTGGCGTGACGATGGCTGCAGACGCCGGGATAGCGATGGCTGTGCCATTCGCACGCTGGTAGCCGACACAGGCCCAATTGCCACTGCCGAGCGATCGGAGCGTCATGATATCGCCGGCCGCAGTGATGATGTTCGCGGCTCCAGGCAGGATCAGGCTTATTGCATTGTGGGTCAGCGTGAGAATGCCGGCGAATGTCAGGACACGCACGGCGCCGGCCCCAACAGTGCCGAAGCCGGTAATCGTCACGGTCCCCGTGATGGTGATCGAAACGCCCGTTGCAGCGGCCAGATTGACCGTGGCAGCGGATGCGATGTTGGCGCCTGCCGTGTTCAGGTTGTCGCTGCCGCCGACCGCTGTCGTTGCGCCTGTGCCACCTGCCGTCTGCGGCCGGGCTGCATTGGCGTCTACAACGAGGTCATCGACCAGCGCGTTGTATTTCGCGCTTTCGATCGTGGTGTTTGGCGTCCCAGCGGTCCCCGGAGGGGCCGAATATACTCCACCAGCGCGAGGCATAGCCGCTCCAATTCTATTGGTCGGCGCTAGGGTGCTGGTGCCTCTACGAAAAGATAAGCCGTTTGAATTAGGACCGGGCTCCAGTGCGGGTTTTTGTTGCTATTCCCCTACAGCTGGGTAGGCCGAATAAGCAGCCGCGCCTCTCGCAATAGCGAGGACCAGTTGCCAATGCCCAAGAGGCTTACTAGCTCGCGGGCCTGTTCGAGAGTGACGCCTGTTTCTTTCGCGAGGCGCAGAACGGCCGGGCCGTCCATTGACTGTGGCCGATTCGCGTCTGACATTGTGAGGTCGTCCTCTGCAATGGCAACGCCTACCACAGAAAACGACCTGATTGTAGGTGCCGGCCTGTCCCATGGTTTGGCCGGGTCCATCAAACACATGATCGCCTACCGTTTCCCGCGCCTCCGCCTCACCATGGCGTCAACGGCATCCTTCACCGACTGATTGCTGCGGATCGACCCGTCCGGCATCGCCTGATAGGTGCCAGGATCGCCGGCCGGCTTTACCACTGCCACGATGGCTTCGCGCCATGCCAAGCCCAGATACCGGAACGCGGACGCATAATGCTCCGCCCAGTTCTTCACCGGCACATCGCGGAAGGCTTTCTTGTCGTCATCCCATTCGCGGCGGAATGCCTTCAGGCCCTCGATGCCATCGGCGACACGCTCATTGTCGGCGAAGCGAGCCAGCTTGATCGTCTGGCGGCCGGCGTTCACGCCATCGGCAAAGCTCGCGATGCCTACCATCTTCGGCTTGCGGCCATGATCCTTCAACGTTTGCAGTCTCGTGCGAGCTGTTCCCCACTGCGGATGCAGTATGTCATGTGGAACGTAGTCATTGCCCTTGTAACCCTGGTTATCGAGCCATTTGCACCAGTCGGCCAAGTCTTCGCTGTCGGGTAGGTAGAAATCGACAATGATGGGCGTGCCGTCGATGACCTGAAAACACCAGATCGGGTTGTTGGACGCCTTGCCCAGATCCCAGACCGTGTGAACGGGATAGGCCGGGTTCACCGCGATCGGTCGACCAATCCGGCCCTCACGCTCTGCCTTGGTTACCTCGGCACCCCAATACGATCCGACTAGCGCGCCCGCGAACGAGCAATAGAACTCCTGGTCAATCAGGAGGTCGGCAATCTCTTTGCCGAACAGGCCGGTGTAAATCACCCGCTGCTCTTCAATGTCCTCTTCCGATATCGCCTGGGTGGCGTCGACGCCCAAGACTTCAGTAAACCATCCGCGCGGATTGGACTGCGGGTGAAAGACATTGCCCTTTGTCGCGTCGAGCATTCCTTTCGCGTGATTGTTGCCGCGCGGCGTGGTGATGAACGAGGCCCAGCCGCCGTTCTCCGCCAAGATCGGCGACAGGTATGCCCACGCGGACGGGTTCGCCAGCGCCCATTCGGAAAAGGTCACACCGACCGGCGGCGAGCCTACGAGGCTGTTGAAGTTGTCCGATCCAACAACCTGAAATGTTGCCTGGACCTTGAACCGAATGAACATCTCGTTGTCATTCATGTTTTCGATCAAGGCTTCTGGGAACGCCTCGAACAGGCGGCGCTTGCCAGTATGCGGGTTGACCGCGTTCCAGATCGCTTTGCGCGCCTGTGCGGCCTCTGGCAACATATGCCAATACGTGCCGGGCCGCTCATGAGCAGACACGGCATGCATGTTCAGGTTTATTTCGTCCTTGCCGGCACGGCGGTGCCATATCAAGAGCTGGCGCCTACACCCTTGCTCCCATGTGTCCCATGCCTTCTTCTGATACCAGCGCGGGCGCCAGCCAGCGTTAGGAAGCTGGATTGTCGGCATTCGCCTGCGCTTCCTGATCCGCCAGCTTCAACACCTGAACCACCAGCGGGCCGCCCTCGCCGTCTGTCAGAGCGACTTTGGCACCGTACTTCTTCGGCCGCATGCGCTCCGCAATCCATTTGCGCGTGTCAATGCGCAGCCGCGACCGCTGGATGTTCTCGCTATTGAGCTGTTCGGATGTCGACCCGTCCGCATTTGTCTTGGTGATGTAGTCGTTGCTGCCATCGTCGGCGATGTCGGGCATTTCGTCGACATGACCGTCAGCCTGGAGTTCGCGCGCGCGTGTGTACTGGTCGCAAAATGCCGCGCGCGCGGTATCAAGCAGCCATCGCAACACAGTCGACTTGTCGGGCATGTCATCGGCGAGACAAATCGAGCGGAGGCTTTTTCCCTCTGCCAAGCGCTGGCAAATGGTGTCGGCTATCTCTTGGGTGAATTCACTTGGCCGTGCCATTGTCCGACTCCTTCAGCCTTATCTGGACCAGCCGGACATTGATCCCGAGCCGTTTCGATATCTCTCGGCATGACAGGCCCATCGCCTTCATGTCGCTGATCGACTTCCGCCGCTGTAAGGCGAGTTGCCGGCCTCGATGCTTGAACGGCCGCTTTACCCGGACATCGCCCTTTGCTTTTGCCCGTGCCACGTACTGAACGACTGTCGTCACTGAAATGTCTAGACACTCCGCAATCGTCTCGTAGGTCGACATTTCCTGATACATGTCGAGCGCCTTGTTACGGCGCCTGGTCACGATGTCGACGACCTTCCCGCCCCTCTTATTGAAGGACGAGTAGGCGTAGAAAGGCATCGAGGCGCCACGAGGACGTCGGTTCATCTGGGCGGCATTCATCCTGGTAACTGCCCGGACCGATTGTTCGCCTGAGGTCGCCGCAGGGTGAGGATTTCACTGGGGGTTGAAGGCGACCGATTAACCGCTGCGAATGGGAGGACAGGGTTGATGTAGTGGTAATCCGCGAACGTGTTTGATGCGATCACCAGCCGATCATTCTCGACACGGCAAGTCAGAGATTTGAAGGGTGATCCTGTGTTTTTGCCCCATCTCTCCAGAAGAGCCAGGTTGTTCGGGGTGAAGAAACTCTGCGACCTGATTAGCAGGAAGGAAAGCTCATCCAACCGTTCAGGCAGCATGTCGGCTGACGAAGCTCGAATGAGTATTTCCTCTTCGTGGTCGCTGTCCAAATCCTCACTGCGCCATATCGGCAAATCCCGCTTCAGATCCTCAGTATCACGCTGAAGGCTCAACAGCTGCTGATACGGCACATATGGGCGGCCCCAGAATTCCGAACCGTAAGCGACGCCAAGAACGTCGGTGGTTATTACCGCGTTGCCGTTGGTGTCTTTGATGCCGCTATCCACCTGGATTTCTATTCGGCCGCTGTTCCGAGACAGTTCGCGCGATAGAAACTTCGAAAGGCCCGAAGCCTTCTTATCGATGTCGGCCCGCAAATCCTCCAGCGCCCTCGCGTGCTCAACAAGGGAGTTTGCGAACTTCGCGATCCTGTCGACATTGTCTGCCAGTGACCCCCACCGACGCAGAAGGTAGCGAACCCGAGCCTCCTTCCGATATCGCTCTTCGGCTATGTCGAACTCGCCCTTGTAGTGCCGCTTAGCGCACTCATGGCCAATGAATCGAACGACGCGCTCCTCGGGGAAGAAGGCCATTCGGCCGAGTTTAAACCAGGGGTCCGTTGGGTGACATATAGGACAGGGCACCATGTCCTGATCATCACGTTTGAAAATTGGCACCTCGATCTCGCCGGACAATAGTCGCAGCGTGCCAATCATTTCAGGCTTGGTGGTTGTCACGTTCTCGAAACGCTCCGGATGCCCCGTCGCGTTTGTAAACTCTAGCCACCGGTCAACATAGTCATCCGATGGCTTCTCATCGAATACAGGAAAGGAAACAAGTGCGTTCGTCATTGAGGCAAACCTTTCGAGGCTAGATAGTCGTCGATATTTACAAGCCGCACAGCTGATGCAGGCCCGAAAGTGCCGAGCACCGAGGTCTCGAAGGCCCTCTTGCCTTGTGGATCGAACTTCGCCGACGCTCCCTTCCGCAACCAGCCTGGGGCCTTTGCAGCGTTGATCTTCATGCGGTTCTCAGCCTTGCGCTGTTTTTTCGCCTCCCGCTTTGCCTTGCGAGCTTCATTTCGTTTCGGGTGAATTGGCGCCGGGCCACTCGACAGGATCTTGGTTGATATCCAGTCAGCCCGCTTTTCAGCCGGCGATATGGGCGAGCCTTCCAGCCGATCGGCCGCCCGCCATGCTTCCGCGTTCGTGGGGAAAGGGCCGGCCAGTGTTGCCGCACCGTCAACCACGACGAACCCGTCTGCTGTCTCAATCACCGTCATGCGGCATCCCCATCGATCCGGTGCGGAGCTCGCTGAAGATGGTGCTGAACAGCGTCGCTGAAGGTTTCAATGTTCCCCCGGATTTCCGCCTCAGAAAATCCAGCCTTGCCGAGTTGGCCAACGATGCCGGCGACGGTCTGGCGCCAGTAGCGATCAGCGCCCCGGCCCTTCAGGCCGGCCAGAATCTTGGCGGTCTTCCGGATTTTGCCAACCCGGCACCGCATCGGGAAGCAGATCACAACGCATGGCATGGTGAAGCCCTCCAAGCTTTAGGGCCGTCAGCGGCCCCAATGTAAGGGGATATGCGGTCGCATTGCTTCGCGACGAAAATTTTTCTGGATCGAGCGTTTTTGGGGTGAAAGGGCATCAGGCAGCCCTCTCGCGTGTGTAGACGCTAAGGTTCGAACCCTCGGAGCCCCTTTTATCTTCTAAGGTATCACCTAAGGTTTGTTCATAAGGTATAAGGGTGGCCACATGATTACCCGTCGAAGTGGCTGTCTGATTACCTATGGAGGTAACCACTTGATCACCTCTCGAAGGCAATGGTGACCGTACGATTACCTTGCGCAAAAGCTGTTGATGGCGATCGAATGTGTACTCGTCTAGCAGGCTTAGCACGTCGATCGCCCACGAGAAATTCAGAAGATAGACCTGCGCTCTTCTTGCGGAGCGTCCGATGAATTCCTGTGAATCCGCAGGAAGGACGTGTAGCGGAGCGCAACCAAGCGCCCCGCCTTGCTTGAGCATGCCAACCCATTTCGAAACCGTTTCCGGCGCCGACCCGAGCTGCTGGGAAAGCGTTTCCCTGGTTGGGAAAGCGCAATGGACCTTTTCGTTGTAGAGGTCCATCAAAGCCCAGGCCGTGCGCTGGACACCGGGCGACTCGCGAAAGCCAGGGAAGAAGCGGCAGGCCTTGCCCCAATCGTACTTGTCTACCATCAGTGTGCCCTCGCCCGGATCAGCGCCGCTTGCCGGCAGGCCTCAACCGCATCTTTGAGTGGCAGCGAGAACCGCTCCTGAAGCTGGGGAATGATTGCCTTTGACCGATCGGCCGACCCGGTAGCCAGCCAAGTGGCGGCGAGGTCGACCGGGCTTTCGGAATTGCTGGCGTCGCCGCTCATGCGACCACCGATGACGTTGCCTCTTCAAGGATCGTGCAAGGCGTTTCGATTCTGAATCTGCCATGGACGCCGGAAAATTCGCCACTGTGGGCTTCTCTCTGCATCGAGATGACGAAGCCTTCGCGGCGCAGGAGATAGACTGCATGCGAGACACGTACCCCGGCCGGCAATTCGACTGTTGTGACACCGCGCGTACCAGCCTTGATCAATACCCGCGCCATCCAGGCCGCCCGGCCCGCTAGGCGTTTGGTCCTGCCATCGGGTTCAATGCGAACCGTGACTGTGGACTTCTTCGGCGCCCGTACATTTTGTGAATTAACGCCGGCCCCGGCGCCTGCTATGTCCTGCATTGTCTGTTTTCCTTTTTCGGATCCCTGGGAGGGGTTGTGAAAATTAAGGGGCAGATTGCTTGAGCGGTCTGCAAACCGCTCAAGCTTCCTTCTTTCCTTCGGGAAGGCTATCGAGCCAAGCTTCCGCATCTACCCTGCGGATCAGGGTCTTCCTGCCGGCCTTCTTGTAAGGTATGCGGCCTGCCCGCATTTCCTCGTAAAGCAGTGAGCGACCTACACCGAAGGCGGCACAAAATCCCGCCACGGTAAAAGCGTTTGGACTTACTTCCATCTGCATTTCCTTTCTCTAGTTACGCACCAAAGACACCTGCGATTTCCTACGGATTATAGCGGAATGCGGACTTGCCGTGCGACCCCCAAAGTTGGTTATCCCGAGACATTTTATTGTCTTTGTATTCCATAGTGTTAGGTGGTGTTTATGCACAGGTTGTCCACATAAGTGTTCAGCATTCGTTCCGATCAGCCCAAGGCCGAGCGAGAGCCATTAAACAGGCCGCCGGTTTCTCTGAATTCAAAAGGATGACAGAAAAACAGCAGGGCGTGAGCCTCTTAGGAGAGGCTTTGCAAGTGTGGCCAAGCTAACTAAGCCGGGCCAAGTCCCTCAAAACTGATTTTTCCGAGTGTCAACAGAACACATGGTGAATCTGATTGATTTGGGCGCCGTAGTCAATAGTGGACACGAGCGGATTCACTACTATCCCAAGGTTGCCCAGGGTCACGCTTTCAAGCGGACGATTTGGGAATCCCCGTTATGGGGGACCAACGGAACGATAGCCGAGCGTGCCAGCTCTTCGAGGCCCGAGGTAATCCATTTCGAATAGTGGCGCTCGATCATCGCGGTACTTGTGTCATGGAGCGCGGCGACCAGTCTAATGGGTAGATTTGCCCGAATGCCTTTCACAATGCTGGAATGACGCAGAGCGTAGGGGATCACATCAGGCAGGCCGGCGCGATCCCGGATGGCTTGCCACGGTCGAGCCAGTTCGGCGGAAGACCGCCACGAGCCCCGACCGGCTCTTTGCCATTCAATCTTGCCGGGCGCCTGTTCATGACGCCAGCGCTCTAGCAGGACAGCATCAGGCGACCGTTTCGCCGTCACCGGCACCAACTCATCTACAACGTCTCGGCCAACAGGTACGGTAATCATCCCGCTCTTCGCGCCCCTGCCCTTTCGGCTGGTTGGCACCATCAGCCGGCTTTGCGATATCTGGCAATCAGCAACACTCATTCGCGCCACTTGAGACAGGCGCGCGCCGGTGGCCGCGAGCACTAGCACCAGCCTAAACAGGTCGCCTTCCCAACCTTGTTCGGCGTCGACTTCGCGAGCTGCTCGAAGAACCCGGCCGATGTCGGCGTCAGGCAAAATCTGGTTGTCTCGTGCGACCGCTGTACCCTCGTCGGCAACAGCGGCGCGGAACCCTTGCTTAATCGTGCCCGGAAGCGTGGCCGGCAGCTTGTCCCTGTTGGCGCCGTACGCGGCATTTAGAGCGGCTTTCAGGTCATTGATCAGGCGTTGCCGTGTCGTCGCCTTCATTGTCGCTGGCAAGCCTGCCCGCCAAGTCAGCAGATCACTTTCGCCCAACACATACAGATCCACATCGGCCAGTGGCGAAGGCGACGGAATCGTCTCCTGATCGCCGCGCTCGCCTTCTCCTAAGACATAGCGGCCGAGCCGTTGCCCGGCGTCGGACCGCTTGGCCCGGCCCGCCCGCCTGCTTTCCCGAGCATTACGGGTCCCAACGTAGACTTCAACAGCACCCTTCACCTTTAGGGCTGGTCCCTTCGCATCTGTCTCAGCCTGGAGCCGTTGCGCCTCGACATGCAAGCGTGCAGCCTTGCCCGCCGTTTCATAGGTCAGGCCACCCTTTGTTGATCCCTTATCGTCGGCGGTTCCAACCGGCGCCTGCTTATAGCCGGCACCGGAGCGCCACCGTACAAGCCAGACGCCACCGCGTTTTCCTTTGCGATAGCCGAGGTGGACTTCCGGGTCGATGCCCCGCCAGTGCACGCCGACACTGAGCGTAGCGCGCGCGTTTGGGGTCGTTATGGGAGATTCCTGAAGGGACTTCGACAAATGACTTTCCGCAAATCATCAAATATGCGTCAAATATACCGTCCCGTACGTTGGCGCACAACTGCGGCGCTTCAATGCTCAACACCTTTGTTTATACGGACTTCAGCGAACAAGCGCGAACAAGGGCAGCGCGTTGAATAGGCCCTTTCACGGCGGTAACAGGGGTTCGATTCCCCTTGGGCGTACCAGATTTTTTCTAGCAAATACAATGGTTTAGCTTCCCCAAACAAAGTGCGGCGGCGCTGGTGGGTTAAAAACCAGGTAATAAAGACTGAGCGAGGGGCGACCCCGCGCGAGCGGGACCGATTCGATTTCGATAAACTCAATAGTCGCTTGCGAGACGGCTCTCGTAGAGGCTTTTTGCATCCTTAGCCTCGACCAGCGCCTTGCGCACTTCCGCCCTGGTCAGGTCCAGCACGCGCAATCTTTCCCCGACCTTGGCAACTGACTCGATGCGGCGGTAGACCGATGCGTGCGTTTCGGCGTAGCGGGCGAGACCCTGAAGTTTTGGCACAGCATCGCCGAACTGAGTGCCGTGCGGGTCCACAATATCAGCCGCGATTGTGCCGTCCGATTGCATCGAGAAGAAAATGAAGTCAGGTCGGACAATCTTGATCTGGCCATTGTCGCCATAGGCTACGCCGAGAGAATCCTGGCTTGAGCGCGACGGGTTCCGATACCAGGCTTGGAGGCCGTCGCGCCGCATCTCGGCTTTCAGCACGTCGACTTCCCATGTGTTCATTTCTGCCGGGAATACACCGTGCTCGTCGCATAACATGTGGTGCCGATAGGTCGGTAGAGGAGCTTCGTTACCATTCGCTTCGCGCGCGGAGGTGGCCTCCATCCAGGAGTTCGGTTTGGCGAGATCGATGTCGGCTGGGTCTGTGCTCATCTCCCTGATCTGGCGATATGCGTCCTGACGCTCGTCAGACAAGCTCTTGATCGAAACGCGGTATTTATCGAGCCATGCCTTGGACAGCTTATCTGCCTCTGCATCGAGATACATCTTCACGTCAGGCACCAGTCCCAAAGCGGCGATGTCGGCGTGAGCCTCCATGAGGGCATCTTCACGGGAGTCCGCGTCCGTCGCCTTGTCTGCTAGGTATTCGGCGTAGGTCCGCGACAGGTCCGGACTCAGGACGCGAGACGCGCGGCGGTAGGCGTCTTCTATCACCGCATAGTCGGCATCCTCCCAGAAGTCATCGAAAGACTTCCCCTTGCCCTTCAGGTCGGCCGTTAGGGTCTTGCCCTCGACAGTGAGCACGCTTTTACGCGCAGTGGCGATCTCATCGGCATAACGGACGTGGCCGCCATCCAGGACCTTGTGCATTTCCGCGTGAGCTTTCTTGCCTGCGTCGGACAGCAATCCGTCCGCAGCGAGTTCCTGAGCGAGTGCGGTCAGTCGCTTCACCGGCCTTGCTGCCCGCTGGGGCAGCGACTGCGCTGGCAATGACAGAAACTTTTCCCATACCGCCTCTGGTACCGCCGGGTTCGGTGTCATCTCCTTGGGATTGATAAGCACCCTGCGGCCAGGCAGCGGTGCATCACCACCGTCGCCGCCACCGTTCATAAGCGCGTCCGCAACTGCCTCGACCGACTTGGCATCGAAGAATGGCAGTAGGCAGTCGACGGAATTGAGCCTGTCGTTGCCCGGAATGCGTCGAGCTAGTGGCGTTCGGACCATGCGCCCGAGCAACTGCGTAATGTGTGTGCGATCCTTGGCAGGGCGGAAAGAGACCATAACCTCGGCCCTCGGGCAGTCCCAGCCTGTGCTGATTGCGTCCTTTGCGATGAGCACGCGTATCCAGGTCGAGTCCTGTACGCGTTCGGGCGAGATATAGGGCACAGAGTGAGAGCCGAAGACATGGGTGCTGTGCTCGCCGAAAACGTGCGCGATCGCTTCGCTTGTCAGTTCCGGCCATTGCTGAAATATCGTTTCCAAAGCGCGGCCGATCTCGTTGGGGTCGGGGGTATTCGGTACCTGTAAGACCATGAGAGGTCTTACGATATCCGCGTCATCCTGCTGCTTTGCATACTCGGCCCAGGCAGCGCTCACCTCCTTAATTTTGTCGGTAGCGCGGCGCACAAGGACGGTATCGAACTGGCCCACCTCATCCGGAATGTCGAGAATGATCGTGTCCTTCAGCAGACCCGACTCCTGCACCTTGGCTGCGTCCACCACAACGTTTGGGAGGGTCCCTCGGCCTTGCGCTCCCGCCATGGCCGCGTTGAATTTCTCAACCGTTGCTGAGATGCCCCAGACGATTGGAATCGCGGACACTGAGCCAACTCCGTTGATGAGCCGCTTGACGATGGTGGACTTGTCGTCCTGCCCCCCGTTGGTCTGGGTTCCCATGCCCCGGTGCGCCTCATCAAGCACGAGGTAAAGCGTCAAAGAGGGGTCGTCGGTCGTATTCTGGATCGTGTCCCAGATCGTGTGAGAGCGCAGATCCGCACGCGTCTCTGGAAATAGGCCACCGCCCCGGACGCGCTCCTCCTCTGGATCGGGGCCACGCACGAGGAGGCTCTTCTTGCCCAACTTCTGGGTATTGAGAAAGTACACCTTGCCCGCCTCGAACTTCTCCCGGTTGAACGTGTTTTGCACGACCACAAGATCGGTGAACTCTAAACGGTCGGAAGCTTCGAGCAGTCGAAACCGCGTCTGCTCATTGAGAGCCGGATCGTCGCTGAACCAGATGACAACCGCACCAGAATCGGCCTCGAACTCAAAGTTGTCGTCGCCGTGGAACAGCGCCTCGAACGCAGCGGCTGCCATGACGGTCTTTCCGGCGCCCGTGGTCGCAGTCAGGGAAAAAGCATGTTTGTCGTGGTCCTCGTGCCAGCGCTTGCGAGCCTTGCGAAGATTCACGAGAACGTCACGGACAGCCTCGTCCTGATAGTCCTTCAGGGTGAATTTCATCAGTCACCCACCATTCGCGAAGCGGAAGTTGGAGAGGTAAGACTCATAGAGGCGAACGCACTCCACCGAGTCGGGTAATCGCCGTGCAACTGCTTGGAAGCGGCGGTCATCGTTGGTAACGATGTAGGCGAGCCGCAGGTCATCCACCTTTTCAGCGGCTTCGCAGAAGATCGCGGTCTGATCAAGATCGGTCAGCAGACCGTAGGTTTCGGCCATGTCCCAACCCGAAGGGGGGAGCACATCGATGCGCCGGCCTACACTGCCGGCGCGCATCCAAAGCAGCGGCGCGATACGTGCAAAGGCAATATTGTGGCTGACGGCCACAGGCGTCTCGTAGGTTAAGGTAAAGAACTCGGCGTTCTCTTCTAACCCATCGGCCATGGGAAATTCGTCAGTAAATTTGTAGTCGCCTTTGATCGGCTCGCCGCTCGGGGTCTTGCCCGTAATCGCCGCTTCGACGCGAGGCTTGGTGATGTAATCGCAGATGCCCCACTGCTCCCATTCGGGGTCACCGGGCCAGAGTCCTCGCTTGCGCAGGGCGGCTTGCTCGTCGGCGGCGACCTCGTTGTTGGTTACGGAGATGCACTGTCGGCGACCATTGTCCTGCCGGTTCAAACGCATGACTGCATGGGCCGTAGTGCCGGACCCGGAAAAGAAGTCGAGCACCGTGGCATCTGTCTTCTTGCGGAGGAAAAAACTAAGTATGTCCTCGACGGCGTAGAGGGACTTGGGGAACGGGAACTTACGCTGTGGCAGCAGAGTCCAGAGCAGTTTACTGCCGTACTCGCCCGCATTGTGCGAGGCCATCTTCCAAACGGTCTTTGGCTGAGTGACTTTTGTATCCTCGGGGTAACGAACGACCAATGTGCCGTCAGGCCTTCTGCCTATGGTCTCGATCTCTCCTGACTCTACCTTCTCCATGATCCCCGAGGAGAGGTAGGACAATGGGAATTTGCCTATCTCAGGATCGATTGTCCCAAGCCGAAGAGCACCCTTTGTGAGGAGCGCGCGCGCCGTATCCGGCCCAATGCCCCATCTACCTTCAACTCCGCTCGGGTGATTTGGTGGCCAGACCGCGACGGTCCTGTCGGGCACCTCTATAGATTCCCGCGTTTGGTCCCAGGACAGTGCCTTGCCGAAAGAATGGATTTGTGAACGCTCGCAGTCAATGAAGACTGGGTAGAAGGCTCCAGGACTGTCGGTGCGGATACCTTGCGCGCCACCTCGAATCAGGCTGGACCACTTGACTGTGCGACTGGCAGCCGAGTTCTTGCTCTCATCGAGCATGTCCCGCACCTCAGGGACAACACGGCCACCGAAATAGACGATGAGAAGATGCTCCTCGACTCTCGCAAAATCACCCCCCAAAGACGCACCTTTTGGATTGATAACAGTTGAGATCAACTGTATCCGAACGCCTTGGAAAACCTGTTCCAGCAGTAATTCTAAACGATGGACTTCATTTTCATCGATAGAGCAGATTAATACCGAAGCCGACGGGTGTAAGAGTTCCTTTGCGATCTCCAACCGCCTTTCCATAAAGGCAAGCCATTTGCTATGCCGATAAAGATCATCTTCGGCAACATAGTCGTTGTTGTATTTCCAATCGCGCGCCCCGCCGTTGTAAGGGGGGTCAATGTAGATTAAGTCGATCTTGCCCCGGTGCGTGTAGGTTAGTGCCTTCAAGGCATGATAATTCTCGCCATTGATAACAGTGTGAAACGGCTTTTCGCCGCCGCGCTCGACTTTCCCCGTACTGACCAAACCTGGGTGGATAAGATCCCGGAATTCGGCCACGACAACCAGATTCTCCACCGCGACCTCTAGGGTTGCCGGCTCGGCACCACCAAGTAGTTCCAGGCGTGCGACGCGAGAACCGTCGAGCTTGTCGATCTTCTTAACTAGCCACAGCCGTTGATCCCCCTTCGTGATCGATCCCCTCTTGGGCCTAACCCTCACTTTGTCTCCCTTGCGTACGGGGCGCTGAGGCAACTCGACAGCCTCGGGCCGGTGCCGCTCGAAGTTCAGCCCGAAGGCGCGACGTGAAGACAGTGCCTTGAACTCGCGTTCCAGGTCCGCTCCCATCTGGGGGTCCTTAGCCTTGGCCTGAGCAATAAGCTCCGTTAGACGAGACAAGTCAGCTCCTCATGGATGGTGGCACGGACACCCCTGTATCCAGGATTTCTGCAAACAGAGGGTTGTAATTGCGATGAGACAGAATGGTCATTCCTGCCGGATCTCACTGTGCTTTACAATCTCCAGCGAACTCGCTCCCCATCTATTGGTAGGTACGAATCGGGGGTGGATCCTCAAAAAGAGGTTTCTCGGCTCTGACGAGTTGACACGGGTCTGCTCGGCGTTATGACGAACCGGCCGCTGGGCGGGAACTCCGCATCGGCCGCCGTCGGCGCAAGTGCCCATTCCGGGCGTTTCGGCGGGACACGCTGAGTGCCAATTCAGGCCGCTATTCCACCCGGTACCGGCTCGCGAATGCCACGGACCTTATCGTCTCGGTCGATGCGAGTTTCCGTTCTGGCCAGAATCATCCGTTGGGCTGCCGCGATCCCCTTGCGCAGCACTTCAAGAGCCTCCTCAGCCTCCTTACGATGCTGGACCTGCTCGGGGTGCAGAGCCGATCTCGCACGATCTCTTATCACGTTGAGTCCTTCGTCCTTAAGCCCGGAGAGAAAGCCGGGGGCGTGCAGCACGGCCCCAACCACCCGCCCGTCGTCTAGATGATTCAACACGAAACCAGTGGGATTTTCCTGTGCTCGTACGTGGGCGCGAAGCTCCTGAGCAAGCGCAACTTCGGCTATGCCGGAGGGGGCCTTTGGGAGGTCGACCATCCCCGACTCGAATACCGCTACAGCCCTGCTAACCGCGCTCTCGGCCGAGCGGAGCGGCGCGAAGTCAGTGAGGTCTCCGACAGCACGGCGGCCGATTTCGGCGCGCTTCCGATAGATGCCCTCCGGACTGAGGTCACTGTCCTGCTCCACCCCGCGACAGTTCGCGTCAACGGCGGTGATCAGCGCGCGCACGGCGGCCACGGCTTCCTTTAGCTTCTCCCAGTGTATTGCAGTGCTTGGCCACCGGGTCGACGCCGGCGCAATACGAGCTTCGATCTCGATTTCAGTGATCTGTTTCGGCATTTGGAAATCCTCTCATTTGAAGCAAGATCAGCCGCCATGCTGATCTCGCTAACCCTGAAAAAACTCGGTCCCGGGTCACTGCATCAGCCCCCCGGCTTCATCTTCGCTCAGGTAGCGGCGCACCCATGCGCGCGGCCGCCGGTCGTCCGCCACTTCGCGCCAGGAGATGAGCCCGCTACCACCGTAACCGCCGATTGATCCGACCAATACAATCGCCTTGGCCGCTGAACTCGCCATCGTCAGGGCTCCCGCGACGGCGTTTGCTAGATCGTCGTGGCCGCCCGGGGGGTGATCAACGATGTCACGCCCGTTTCGGCTGGTCCGTCGCTCCAGCCCAACCAGTTGGCTCTCTAAACGAGTGACATCGAGGAGGTCCACGCGGTGCGAATTGATCGCAGGGACGAGTGCAAGGTAGAGATCGGAGCGGTTCCGGTCGGACAGTCGGTAGTCGACGCCGTAGCGACGAAACAATTCGCGCGGAAACTCGCCTCCGTAGCGGTCACCCGTGACGGAACGAATCCCATAGGAGCGGATAAGGGCTGCGAAGGTTGAGACGACAGCGTCAGGCGAGAATGGTGGTATCGCCTCCCGGACGGCATCCAGTACGGCGTCGTCGCCCTCGGCATGCGCAATGGCCAGCGTCATGCTGTCGGCGCTACCGCCCGACGGATCGACGAAAGCGACGTACCGTCCGCCCGGGACCGGCGGGCGCTCTCGAACGCCGGGGGAGACGCAGGCCGCAACGCACTCGCGAGTGACGAGCATCTCCATGTCGGTGCGGAACTCAGCCATGTATTCCGCGCGAGCGGACGCGGCGTCCCGCGTCATCGCCTCGTCAATGACCGAATGCGGCACCGAGGGATTCATCTCGCGCGTCGTGGCTCGCCAGACCAGCGGACCGGCCTCCTGCCCCCAGTGCAGACGGAATGCGTCCCACAGCGCACCGCGCCGGGCATAGGGACTGGACGCGCACAAGAGCATGGCGCCGGGGATAGTCGCCATGCCGGGGCGGATGGCATCGAGGATGGCATAGTCGGGCTCAGCGCTGTCGTCGGTTCGCCAGAAGGCAAGCTCGTCACACAGGACGGCGGCAAACGTGTAGCCGCGCGTGGAGCGATGAGAGGCCGTACCAACCTCGATCGTCACTGAGTTGTTCAGGTCGAAGGCCTCGGCCGTCTCGTTCTTCACCATCATGAACAGGATTGGGATGTTCGTCAGAAGGCCCCGCACGTAGCGCATGATTGTCCGGGCCTGCTTACGGTCGGCAGCTATGACAAGGATGGTGGCGCGCTCCCCAGGCTGAAGGTGGTGACGATACTGCCGGAAGCAGGCAAGGTAGACCGCGATCAGCGCCATCACGAAGCTCTTGCCGCCGCGCCGACCAACCACAAGCCAAGCCTCAGCCGACGGCTCAGTCGCCGGGTTCAAGCGCCCAGTGTGGTGCCGAAACAGAACCAACTGGTCGTCGTCCAACGGAAGGCCGAACAGCACTGCCAGATAGGTGAACCAGACACGCCAAGTCGCCGGGCGGCGGAACCATGGGCCGAAGAGATTGGGGTCGGCGCACGCCTGCAGGATGTTCATGCGACCGCCTCCTGGGCGACGGCATGCATGTACTCGTCGATCGTCGGGGTGATGTCGCGCGACCGCCGTTGAAGGTCGGTCATGTCGAGAAGACGGCGCAGTGTATTGGCTAGACGCGAGTACAAGCTGAGCGTGTCGAGGTCGGGTCCTGTGTCCCCGGCCAGTGCGAATACACGCTCCAGCCGCTCCATCTCGATGGTTATGGCAGCGGCGCGCCTGATGATGCTCTTCTCGGCCTCGCTGCAAGCGTCGACACCGCCAAGGTCGGAGACATGGAGTGCCATCACGTCGCGCATGCGGCGGACCCAGAAACTGCGGCCATCGACGCCCGGAAGCAGGTCCTTGCCGTTGGTGATGCGGGTCCGATGGGTAGCCGGATACACCGGCCTCACGCCCGATGCCCGGGGCTTCGTCACTTCGGCGCTCGCCTTCCAGACTGGAAGGCTATCAGGCCAGCCTTGTGACTGCTGACGAGTTGCCGCAGCGCTGCCCGAAGGTCCCCTACCTCGGCCGCAAACGCGCCGACGGTCATGCAGTCGCGATAGATACGGACGGCGCGAGGGCGCAAGACGCGGATGAGGTCGTCGGCGCCGACACCCGATGTCTTCATCGCTTGCCCTTCGGCCGGAGGAGAGCGAACGACCGACGACCTGAGCCCTTTGCCCGGTGCCACTCGGGGGCGAACGGAGGGGTAAATAGGCGCCATATTAACCTCCATATTAACTGACGGGGGCTAGTATAGCTTAAAATTAGGCTCTAAGTATTTGATTATCTTAGCTTTTACTGGCTAGCGCTGGCACTCGTTTCCGCCGCGTAGGGGCGGAGGTATCGGTCGCGCGAACGTGACAAGGTTCAGCGACGAGCGCGGTTATTCCACGCGAGAAATTTCTCCCCTTAAGGTCTGGACGCCTCCGCTTCTGGCGGATGGCATCAGCGATACAGCAGATGCCATCTATATAATTGACCATGGCCATCCATTGTGCTAGTAGATGGCATCGACCTTACGAAGAGGTCGACCTTACCGAGAGGTCATGAGAGCTATGAGTCTTAAAACAGAGTTTGGACAATCAACCACGAGGGTTGTGGCAAGTCTCGATACAGTGGTCGCCACAGGTCTGAAGCGACAGGCAGATGAGCAAGGGATCGATGTAAGCGAGCTCATACAGCAGATCCTGGAGAAGCACGTGATGGACAATGAACTTATCGCCGCGACGGACGCGATGCGCATGCAGTTGATGAAGAGCCTTGTCGACCGGGCGGTTGAAGCCGCAAAGCGCCTGTGTAGGAACGGCGAGTTCGGGCCCGACCTCACCGGACACACACTTGAGCTATGCATGTCCGACGAGAAGTGGGCATCGGACTATGAGAAGTACGTGAAAGACAGCCCGTACAAGCATGGCAACCCACTCAAAGGCCGAATCAACATCGAACTCGGTTGGGCCATTAAGAACGGGGTGGGTGCTACCGTCGCTAAGACTGTGGATGGAAAGACAAAGAAAGTGTACGTAACCGGCGCTATCATCCAAAGTTATACCGCCTTGGTGAACTTTGACGTGAAAATGGTGAGGACATAAAATGACTGCAAGCTACGAGGAAGATTTCCAGCCGGTTGAAGAAATCGAGAAATCTGGTCATCAGACAAAAGGAGTGGATGCTTTTTCGCTTTCTCTGTTACGCGCAGAGCGGCAGATGAGGAGACTATTCACCTATCTTGTATTCCAGTCGACGGCGTTTGAACGCAAGGATGTCAAACCTCTCCGCGATGCTCTCGGGGCGCAGGGGCGCATCTACTTCTATCACTTCGAGGCCGGCATCGGCGAATTGTCAGGCACCAGCATCGCCGCGTTGATCGGAGCCCAGCATCATGTGCTGCGGAATCGATTGAGCGACGCCATGGACGCCCGGAACAAGATTTTCCACGGGCAGCTAACCTCCGACCGCAATGACACGACAATGCTTCTCCAGCATGTCAGCCATATTCGCGACTGGTGCCGACAACTCGCTAACGGTGCGCAGAATACGTTTGGCTACGACGGATTTCAGCGACCCTCATCGTTCAAAAAGTCTCCGCTGGGCATTCAACTATCCGACAGAGTGACCGGGCTTATCGCCAACGTTCCCGCCTACGAGGCCTTTTTGGTTCAGCTCGCTCGTCAGCGGCCTTAGCCACGGCCGCGCCGGCTGATATGCCCGCCGGCGTCCAAAAATATCTGGAACACTAGCTCCAAAGAACGAGACAGAGTAGTGACTCCGGTGCCCGGCAACTGCAACTGAGCGGCTGTGATGCTTAATGGAGAATGCCCAATCTGTCGGGCCCCTGCCGATACCGGCGGCAGTTTTGACATGAGGCAGGTCGATTGCGAGCGCTGTGGTCAGTACGAGATCACTGGAACGGCGATCGAGATGATACACCCGCGCGTCACCAATCGGATGTTCCGAGCGCGGCTCAGCCATTCAGTAAGGCGCAGATGCGGCAATCCATGGCCCGTTATCGACTCATCGAACTTAGACATATGGGGCGGCGAGAAACTTCCGCCTACCCGCGTTCAGGTCGACCACCTTTTACTTTGGATAGCGGCCCAGTTGGACGACGACCGAATGGGCTTTGTAGACGTCGGCTGGCCTGAAAATTTGGCTGGCTTGATCGGCGCCGTCGATGGCGACGCCGTATCTCACGTTCTAGCCGAAGCATTGAAGGACGACCTCGTGCGGTTTCGTGCCAACGATTTCTACGGGCTGACTAGCTTGGGATGGGACGAAGTCGAGCAAGCGCTAGCTGATGCGGCAAACACGGAGCAACAGATGGCAGATACGAACAATAAGCGCATATTCGTTGGCCATGGCAGATCGGCCGTCTGGCGAGACCTCAAGGACTACCTCGTCGACAGGCTGGGCCTCGAGTGCGTAGAATTCAACAGCGAGGCGGTTGCCGGCCGCTCGACGACGGAACGTCTGAAGCAGATGCTCGACCAGGCCGGCTTCGCCTTTTTAGTGATGACTGGGGAGGATGAGACGAGCGACGGGAGTCTCACCGCACGTATGAACGTCGTACACGAACTAGGTCTTTTTCAGGGCCGCCTCGGCTTTGAGAGGGCGATCATTCTGATGGAGAAGAACTGCGCCGACTTCTCGAATATTCACGGGCTGACTTACATCCCGTTTCCCAAGGGGGATATTAACAGCGCCAAGGACGAGATACGTCGGGTACTGGAGCGAGAGGGACTGGTGCCGGGGGTAACTCGAAACAGGTGAGCGCGCTAGCGCCGAACCCGTGCAGCGCGCTGCGGCGCGTGCGGCGCGCTCCGGGGGTAACCCTTCCGCCGCCCGCGCTGCGCCGGCCTTGTGTGATGTCCCTACGGCCCCAGCAGCGGATGCCGGCTCGCCCACCTAACCCGGGGGGCGGCGGTCGGCCGGGGGCCTTCTGCGCATGGCCGCGAAAGCCGTGGCTATGCGCGAACGCCCGCGCGTATGATCGCGCGCGCGCGTAACGGCTTTAACGGCTTTAGGTCCTTTACACACGCTTACACCGGAACGCCGGCGAGGATTTGCGAAAAAGCAGAACCCGATTTCGGGATACTTTGCGCGGCTTTCAGCGCGACCATCAGATCGGCTCCCCCGGCAAGGCCGGAAGGTCCTCTCGCTTATGCGGCTCGATGCTCTCGAACAGGTCGATCCTGATCCATCGAACCTCGGTGGTCACCCCCTTCAGCTTCTTGGTCGTCTTGCCGTGGTCGACGCCTTCGCGGCCAATCCCCGCTAGAAGCCTGCCAAGGACCTGGCGCTTTGTACTCCTGAACGGGCCGGAATCCTTTCTTTCGAGGGACCGGTGAAAGTCTTCAAAGCGAAAGTAGATGCGCCTGTCATCGTCTACGTGGGCGGGTTTTCCCAGGATGAGGTCCTCGATTCTATCGCCGCGATGCCTGTGCAAGCAGAACTCGCGCAGCCCATCGCGGAACATGCCCTCGACGGTTTCGTCGGGGGAAATCTCCCGCTCCTCGGCAGCGGCGAGGGCAACTGCAATCTGATCGTTCCACGCGTCGGCCTTCATTTGGCGAAAGGACGTGCGGAGCTTGTCGGCGCATCGCACGTTGAAAGTCCAGTAGTGCATCGCCTCCTTTACCGGGAGCGTGACGGTGCCGTGCCCGGCCAGCGTAATCTCCCACAAGGTTTCCTCGCCGCCTCGCCAGATGACGATGCTTTCAACGACCGGATATCGATTGTCATCGTCGTCGGTGGGCGGCTCCTTCTTTCCGTCTTCGATGCCCCTCTTGATGTGGCCGCTGGCCTCACCATAGGGTAGAGGATCGACGCTGCCGGCGGTCGCCGATTGCAGAAGCCCGCTCCACACAGCGTCCTCGTCGATCCAACCCGCGCCGATCATCTTCCCCATGTCCTTGGCGCGTCCGTAGAGCAGCTTCGCTCGGCCACCCTCTCGCTTGCTGGCAAGCTCGGCCGAGTACCTTCCGAGATCGCGAGCTGCCCTCCCTGCTTTCCCTCCCCCGGTACTAGTGCGATCGGTGCGGCGGGTGGGCTTCGACAGACGACCGAGATCTTCGGCAGACATCCAGGATCGCTCAGCCGAGTACAGGAACTCCGCCAGCGACATGGCGAGGCCGCCCTTCTTCACGGCATAGCGGTCCGTCTGGTCGCCCCCGAAGTATGGCATGTTGAGCCAATTCCCCTCGCCGCTGGCCGGGGGGTAGACCTCCGTGTCAGCTGGCAAATCCAGCTGCACTGCCATCGCCCTCAAGGCCGCATTCACCGCTGCCTGAGATGACCATTCGCTCAGAAACAGAAATAGGTGCGCACCGCCCGACTTTGACCGGCACGCGACGAGCGGAAGCCGCTCCGCCTCGACCTTCGCGACGAGGTCGGCGTGATCCACTCCGTAGCTGTCGACGTCGACGACACCCCATCGGCACCTGCCGTCGTCGCCGACTGGCCTGACGCCAAGCGGAAGCTCGCCCGACAGATGCCGTCGCCATAGATTGATTGTCGGTGGACCCGATACGTCGCGTGGTCCCTGCCCTCTCTCGTCTTTCATCTCCAACTTGTCACCGACGAGGCGGAGTCGGGTCGGGTCGTAGGTGCCGTGGCGCGTTCGTTCACCGTCGAACAAGATGAGGAGTCGTTCCGCGCGATCTGGCTCCGGCTCGTCGGGCATCTTCTGAAGGACGCTCATTCTGTACCCCGCGGTCCCTCGTCGACGATCGGCAGTTCGTCCATGTCCAGTACGGACGCGGGATCGAGGCCGGCGGCCTGTATGACGGCGATGTCTTCGGCTTCGATTGCCCACAGTAGGCCGAGAGTTCGGCGATCGATGTGATCAATGGGGCAAGCGGGGTTCGCATTTACAATCGCGCGCACCTGGGTGCGCTTCACCGCCGCTTCCAGTCGCGCTCGGCGGAGTTGAGCGCAATCAGGTGTATCCAGAGGTCGCCGCCAAAGGCTCATGCTCTCCGGCGGAACGATCAGCCCTAGTGAGTCGAGTCGATAGACGTAGAAGGTTGGGCCATGTCCAACCCGTCGCCCGCGATGGGCGACCGACAGCCGTACTCCGCCCGGCACTCGCTCATTTGCCGCCATGCGCTCGAAGTCGGTTCCGTCTACTCTCAGCGCCCAGTGGGTGCGCTCCCTGCTTGCCCTGCTCATGACGACCTCACCGCCCGGCTGAGGCGAGGGCATAGATCGAACGTGCCTTCAGTTTCGCTCGCTGAACGGCGGCGGCGTCCTCTCTCTCGGCGTCGGCGATCCAGTCGCGTACGGCGTCGGCGCTGATGCGAACGACTGCCCCGACCATGCGAATTTCGCGTGGCGCGCGACCCTCGGCGCGCATCTTGTAGTAAGTCGGCGTTGAGATGCCGAACCTGCGACAGAACTCCGGAATGGAGAGTGCCGCCTCTAGCTCCTGACCCGATGTTTTATATACTGAATTCATAGGCTTAGGTCCTCTTGGTAACTAAGCCAATACTAGCCTGCGCAAGCCTATGGGACTATCGACCGGTTTTAGAAACGCAGAAAATTATGCACGAGGCCCGGTCATGACTCGCAACCTCATTTCTAGAAGCGGCCGACGGCGAGGATCCTTGAAAGTCTTAACCGCTTTCTGCACGTCGGCGATCTCTACGCCTTCGAGGAAAGCAGCGATTCGTGTCGCCATATGGATGCGCTTCTTCTCGGTCGTTCGCTGGCCAAACTCGATCCGAAGCACTTTCTCCACCAGACGCTTCTCATTGTAGATGTGCAGAGCGCGATGCGAGGCTAGTTTCGCACGGTTCGTAAAACCGCCGTGCTCTATAAGATCGGCAACTGCCGACATGAATCCGTCTGTCGCGTTACCTGTCCGCAGAATTTCCGCAACGTTCCTCCATCGCCCAAGCTCTTTGCCCTCGAAACCATGTGCGAGAGCATCTAGCTCCCCGACGTGCAGTAAGAACAACGTATCTTCGTCGAACTCCGCATCGGCTGCGTCGATCTCCTCCTTCAGCAGCGGAAGCTGCTCCTCGACCCAAAAAGCGAGAAGCTCGATGCCCATCTTATCGGTTGCCGCCGGCCATGCTGGCCTCTCGACCGTCATCGCCGTGCCTCCATCGATACCACATTGCCCGTCATCGCGACGCCGAAGCGCGGCCCGCTGGTGCGGATTGCTTCATCGCGATAGTCCTCCGTCAGGTGGCCGTAGTGCTTCTCGACCATGCGCGTATCCGTGTGGCCCAGGTTCTCGGCCACGATCATCAGCGGCATGCCGTTCATCACGGCCAGAGAGGCCCATGTATGGCGCAACTGATGGAAGCCAACAGCCGGCACGATCTGCGCAGTCGCGCAGGCGTCGCGCATGGGCCGCGCCTGATGCGACTTAGCCCACGCCGAGCCATCGGCGTGGGTGAACATCAGGGCGTCGGCCGGGCGGCCGGCCGCCAGCGTCCGGAAGTACGACGCTGCCTCGTCGGTCAGGCGCACGTCGCGCGGCTTGCCGCTCTTCGACTCCCGGACGACGATCCGCCCGCGCTGGAAGTCGCCAACCAGCAGTCGACAGAGTTCGCCGTAGCGGCACCCCGTCAGGAGCGCGCCGTGCGCGACGTCGCGGAAGCCGCTGGCGGCGTCGGCGGCGTTGATCAGGCGCTGGGCCTCGGCGACGGACAGGTGGCCAGGGCGAGCCACGTCTACCTTGTCGAAGGGCTTCAGCCGCCTCCACGCTAGGTCGTCGTTCACCCGGCCGTGCTCGAAGGCGCGGTTCAGTGCGGCCTTCAGCACCGTGACGGTCCGGTTGACGGTCGCGCGCCGTGCGCGGGCCTCCCCAGGCGTGGCCGGGGCCGCCCGGTAGCGCTGCTCTCTGCCCTTCCGGGTGCGCAGGCGGGCGGGCGAAGCGGCCAGTGCGTCCCGCCACTGCACCAGGCGAGTGGTGGTCAGCTCTGAGACCTTGAGACCGCCGAGCTCCGGGAGGATGAAGTTGCTGGCTCGCCGATCGGCGTCGCGGCCAGTTCGCCGCTCGGCCTTCAGGAACGCGATGTAGTCCTCGACAACGTCGCGCACCGTGGGGTGCCGGGGGGACGCGACGGCGCCTCCCCTCAACGCCGCCGCAGCCCAGTCGTGCGCTCGCCGCTGCACGTCAGCGTAGGACAGCACGGTCACGCCGTCGGCGTCCCGATAGTCATCGGCGAAGCCCAGCGTCTCCTTCTGGTAGGGGTTCTTGCCCTTCTCAACCGCCCCTAGGTAGCGTCGGACCAGCCACTTGCCCGGCGCGTCGGCGCGCCTCTTGCGGTATCCCAGATGAAGCTCGCCCGGCACCAGCGTTCGCCAATGCGGATCGTCCCCCTTGGGCAGTCGCGACCGCGCCGCCCTCGTCTCAAGTTTCGCGTCCCTGACAGTTCTCGCCACTTCCCTGATCTCCAGTATCCCCGGCCAACCGGGTTAAAAATCAGGTTAATATGCCAGGGCGCTCCCGCGCTAGCCCCTGCTACTCGCCGGCGCCGAAAAAATATTTACATCAGTGCTTTAGTTCGCTCTACCGGAGCTAGCGGGGGCTAACCGGGGTGCCGAAACGCGGCCCTTTCACGGCGGTAACAGGGGTTCGATTCCCCTTGGGCGTACCAGAGACTTCACCCGCATCTTGCGACATGCTTCGGCCGGCGGCTCGAGCGACAAGGACGGCGTTGCATGAAAGGCTATGCTGAAACGGGCGCCCGCCGGTTAAGGCGGCTCCCTTCAGCGCTTGAACTTGGCGTCTGTCAAAGCAAAGTCAAAAGCCAGTTATGATCCACGGATTCGAGTCGTATCCGAGGCGCGGCTCTGCCTTTGGGCCGCTGTCTTCCGATTTGGCGGTTCCGGTCACACTACAGTCCAGCTTTGGAACGGGCTTCTTGGTTGACGGGTTGGTAGAACACAAGGCGGCGGCGTCACTGACTGCCACCTTCTTTTCCTTGGCAACAGCGACACCCGTCGCAGCGAACACGATAGCCGCGCAAAATATAGCCACTCTCATTGGAACCCCCACAGTGCACACTCCGAGACATGCTCGGACATGACGTTGCGACAGCTTTATATTAGCATTAATGAATATATAAGCTAGCCCTGTGCCGTCGAAAGCCGGCCGGAGTGCCAAGCTTGCGTTACATGACCGCCCAAAGCCCGTACTGGGCAGATCTAGCCTAACTCCCGACCATCGGTACCGTAACGGTTGTCGCGTAGTTGATCGGGAAGTTGCTGAAGTAAGGGAAGTCGATGACGAAGGCATAGCTGGCGGTCAGATGCGCCATGCGGAAGCCACCGCTCGCCGGGTCGATAGCGATTGCGACGTTCACATCCTTCAAACCCAGGGCCTCCAATTTCTGCGTGGCGATCGACTGGATGTCGGCCTGGGTCAGCGTGTTCTTAAGCTGCAGCGAGCGTGATGATGTCTCCAACACATAGCGAACGCTGGACACGGAGTGCATCGACCAGCCGAAGGCGAAGATCCCGA
>NZ_JAMYLA010000020.1:0-107220 GCF_040317725.1 Mesorhizobium sp. M1396
CGGTCAATCCGAGCCGACCAAGAGACCGATCCTCCCTCAATCAGATGGCCTTCATATATGAATAAATTTCCCCGGACAGCCCTGCGCAAGGGGGGAGATTGGATGTCATACCGGCCTTCGCCAATCATCGACGTTGAAGGAAAGGCGCTATCATCGAAATTGCCAATCTCCCCCCCTGCGGGGGAGATGTCCGGCAGGACAGAGGGGGGTGTGAAGGAATGCTACCTCTGGAGGCAGCGTAGTCAGCCTGCAGAGGCGGTTCGCCAATGCTAGCGCTCTTCCTCCGCGACATCCGGCTCAACATCCGTGCCGGCGGCGGCGCGTTGACCGGCGTCATCTTTTTCCTCGCCGTCATCGCCACCATCCCGTTCGGGGTAGGGCCGGATCTCAAGCTGCTTGCCCGCATCGGGCCGGCGATCCTGTGGATCGGCGCGCTGCTGTCTTGCCTGCTTGGGCTCGACCGGCTGTTCCAGGCCGACCGCGAGGACGGTTCGCTCGATCTCCTGGTGCTCGGCAATGACCGACACATGCTGGCCTTGACGGTGCTGACGAAATGCCTGGCGCATTGGGCGGGCAGCGTTTTGCCGCTGGTCGTCGCCGCGCCCTTGCTCGGCCTGTTCATGAACATGGAGCCGCTCGGCATCGGCGCCACGGCGCTGACCCTTCTGGTCGGCACGCCGGCAATCACCTTCATCGGTGCAGCCGGTGCCGCGGTGGCGGTGGCGCTGCCGCGTGGCGGTCTGCTGATCTCGGTGCTGGTGCTGCCGCTGACCATTCCGGTGCTGATCTTCGGCGTTTCGGCGAGCTATGGCGCGACGGCCGACCCCGATCCGTTTCTGCAGCCCTTCCTCATTCTTGCCGCGCTGACCCTGTTTCTTGGCGTGCTGGGCCCGGTCTCGGCGGCGCTGGCGCTGCGCCACGGCACGGATTGAGTGACATCAGGCGCGGTTTGCGCGACATCAAGGGCGGCAGCCCGGCGACCGCATAAGTTCGGAAGCCGCGGCGCGGCAGCCGATTGCGAAGCCGCCAGCACGCCGTTAAGGGAAAGCATGATCGAGCGAAGCGGAAGGATCCGGTTGGGAAGAAGGATGTCGATGGAGCTGCAGGCCGAATGACCGCGCACGCACTTTACGTGACCGCCGCCTATGGCATCACCGCCGTGGTGCTGATCGGGCTGATCGGCTGGATCCTGCTCGACCAGCGGGCGCGCAAGCGCGAACTCGCCGAGCTGGAAGCGGGCGGCGTGCGGCGTCGCTCCGACAAGGCCGTCAAGTCATGAGCACCGAAATGGACACGCCGCCGCCGCGTCGCCGCCTGTTCGTGCTTTTGCCGCTGCTGATTTTCCTCGGCCTGGCGGGACTGTTCCTGTCGCAGCTGTTGTCGGGGCGCGATGTTTCGGAAGTGCCGTCGGCGCTGATCGGCCTGCCGGCGCCGCAGACCAACCTGCCGGCGCTCGAAGGCAGCAACCTGCCGGGGCTCGATTCGAAAGTCTTCGCCGGCAAGGTCACGCTGGTCAATGTCTTTGCGTCGTGGTGCGCGCCGTGCCGCGAAGAGCATCCGGTGCTCTTGGCGCTGTCTCAGGACAAGCGTTTTGTCATGGCGGCGTTGAACTATAAGGACCAGCCGGAAAACGCCCGCCGGTTCCTCGGCGAACTCGGCAACCCGTTCCAGGCGATCGGGGTCGACGAAGCCGGCCGTACGGCGATCGACTGGGGTGTCTACGGCGTGCCGGAAACCTTCGTCATCGGCAAGGACGGCAAGATCGCCTACAAGCATGTCGGCCCGCTGACACCCGAGACGGCGAGGGATCTCTTGCTGCCACAGATTGAAAAGGCGCTGGCGGCGCCGGGTTGACGGTCACTCGCTTTCGTCATCCTAGGGCGAAGCAAGGAGCGGGGCGACGCGGCGAAGACCCTAGGATCCATGCCGCGACATTCGCCCGGAAATGCGGCGGTCCGAAACGCGCGCTTTTTAGCGCGAAATCACGGGTCATCGCAAAACAAATTCTGCACCGTTGTGGTGCTCGAAAATCACGGCATGGATCCTTGGGTCTTCGCTCCGCTTCGCGTCGCTACGCCCAAGGATGACGAACGTGATAGGTCGACCGAATACTACTCAGCCGTAGATCTGCTTGTGGACCTGGTAGAGCATTTCCGAGCGGTCGGCGCGCATGTCGGCCAGATCGCGGCTGGAAAAGCTGTCGATTTCGGCGACAAGGCGGTTGTAGTGCTTGCGCTTGGCAATGCTGTTGCGAGCGCGGGTCATGAGACTGTCGAGGATCATAGCAAGGTTCCTTTTGGCGCCGCATTTGCGCGGCCGTTATTCCTCCCTTGATCGATACGAAGCATGACATAGTAATGGTGCATTGCAAAAAGAAGATGTTGCAATGCACCATTGCGTCTGGCGCATAGCCGGTTAAACCCGCTTAACCCAGGTTAACCCTGCTTAACCCTGCTTAACCCAGGTTAAGAGCCATTAACCCGGCATTCCTCGATCACGTGTGCAGGAGACCGCGGACGATTTCATCGATCGATCTTGCCATATCGATCGCCGGCTGGCTTGATCCGATCTCACCTGATGCCGGGAGGAAAGTATGGCGGCCGCAGACTATTATGAAATTCTCGATCCGCGCTTCGCGCGCCTGTTCAACGGCAACGCGCAGGTGGAGAAGCTGTTCACCGGATGCCAGTGGGCGGAAGGACCGGCCTGGTTCGCCGCCGGCCGCTATGTCGTCTGGTCCGACATCCCCAACAACCGCATGCTGCGCTATGACGAGACCGACGGCAATGTCAGCGTCTTCCGGCAGCCATCCGGCAATTCCAATGGCAACACTGTCGACCGGCAGGGCCGGCTGGTCACCTGCGAGCATTCCGGCCGCCGCGTCAGCCGCACCGAGTTCGACGGCTCGGTCACCACCATCGCCGCCAAATGGAAGGGCAAACGGCTGAACTCGCCCAACGACGTGGTGGTGAAGTCGGACGGCTCGATCTGGTTCACCGATCCGAGCTACGGCATCGACACCGACTATGAAGGCGACAAGGCCGAGAGCGAAATCGGCGCCTGCCATGTCTACCGGGTCGATCCCGGCACCGGCGAGGTCGAAGCCGTCATCACCGACATGGTCAGGCCCAATGGGCTGGCCTTCTCGCTCGACGAGAGCAAGCTCTATGTCGTCGACACTGGCCGCACGCACGGTGCGCAGAACCCGGCGCATATGCGGGTGTTCAATGTCGGCAAGGGCGGCAAGAAGGTGTCGGGCGAAAAGGTCTTCGCCGACTGCACCGCCGGCCTGTTCGACGGCTTCCGGCTCGACGAGGACGGACGCATCTGGACCAGTGCCGCCGACGGCATCCATTGCTACGATCCGGACGGCACGCTGATCGGCAAGGTCAAGGTGCCGGAAGTCACCGCCAATTGCGTGTTCGGCGGCAACAAGCTGAATAACCTCTACATCGCCGGCACCACCTCGCTCTACATGGTGCGGCTGATGGTCAACGGCGCCAAGACCTATTGAGACAAAGCAATGGCGACCGTTCGATAGTTTCGTCGAAGCGGCTCGCGAGCACGAACATCCCTGGGAGGACAAAAATGCCATTCGTCAACATCCGCATCGTCAAGGAAGTGATATCAGCCGATCCGGCGGGCAAGAAGGCGGATATCGCCAAGAAGGTCACGGCGGCCATCATGGAGGCCACCGGACTGGGTAACGACGATGTCTGGGTGGTCTTCGAGGAGGTCAACGCGCGCGATTGGTATGTCGGGAAGACGGATGTGGAGACGCTGAGGGGGAAGAAGTAGTTCGAAGGCGTGGTGGCCCAGCCCCACGCCTTCGTCATCCTAGGGTCTGCGCCGCGTCGCTGCGCTCCTTGCTCCGCCCTAGGATGACGAAGCGCGGTGATGGCTGCCCAGTGTCAACGCGAGCGGATGAACTCCACGAAGACTGAAACGGCATCATGCATCGCCTGCCGGTTCGCCGGCTCAGCCAGGATGGCCTCAACCTCCGGCGGTTTCTTGCCGAGCAGGGCAATCTCCGGCATTTCCTCGCAAAGCGCGAACGACATGGTGCGCATGATCTCGGCGGCGCGGGCGAACAGCGAGCGTAGTGAGGCATGCGCCAGCATGGCCGGCTTGGCGACGGCGGCGTCGCGCGAGACCAGCCAGTCGAGCGCATTCTTCAGCCCGCCGGGCACGCCGTGGGCATATTCGGGACACGAGACGATAACGCCGTCGGCTCGGGTGACGGCATCGATCAGCGCGGAGGCGTCGAGCGGTGTCCGCTCGCCCTCATCGTCGGGATTGAAGATCGGCAGACGGCCAAGTCCGTCATAGGCGGTGACGCGACAGCCTGGCGGCGCGTTGCGCGCCAGTGCGGCGATCAGCGCCGAATTGGTGGAGGCCGCGCGCAGGCTGCCGGAAATGGCAAGGATGTTCAGCAAGATATCGAACCGTTCAGGACGAATCGTCGTCCCGAAAGCCTACCACATCGTCTGCTTGTAGCCGTCGTCCAGCCAGCGGTCGGTCGCCTCGACCGAATCGGCAAGTGCCAGCTGGTCGCGCAGGATCTGGCCGAGCGTCGGCAGCGTCGCGCGGTCGTACCAGGTTTCCGACTTCCACAGGTCCGAGCGCATGGAGGCCTTGGCGCAATGCATGTAGGCGGCCTTGACGCTGACCACGACGACGCTCTGCGGCTCCTTGCCATCGACGGCAAGCCGTTCGCGCAAGCCCCCGTCCACGGTGATGCGGGCCTCGCCGTTGACGCGCAGCGTCTCGTTCATGCCGGGAATGAGGAACAGCAGCTCGACCGAGGGATTGACGAGAATGTTCTCAAGCGTGTCGAGCCGGTTGTTGCCGGGCCGGTCCGGAATGGCGATGGTCGTGTCGTCGAGCGCGGCGGCGAAGCCAGGCTTGTCGCCCTTCGGCGTCACGTCGGCATTGCCGGCGCCGTCGGACGAGCCGATCAGCACGAACGGACTCTTGCCGATGAAGGAACGGCAATGGCCGTCGAGCCCCTTCAATTCCTTGCGGATCGAGCCATCGGTCGGCCGCGGCGTCTTGTAGATCGTCCTCAGCTCATCGCGCGTGGTGACGAATTCCATCGCCCTTCCTGAGCGGTTCATCGTTTCACGAAAACGCAGAACCGCTCTTTCTCTTTGTTTTGACGCAACTCCCAAGGGAAAGCGCTATGCGCTTTTCCCGGAAAACCGCTTCACACTTTTCCTGGAGTTGCTCTATTTCCCGGCCTTGTCCTCGAGCGAATGGCGCAGGATCAGCGGCATCTGGCTGAAGGTGAACAGAAGCGTGATCGGCATGATGCCCCAGACCTTGAAGGTAACCCAGGCGTCGGTGGAAAAATTCCGCCACACCACTTCATTGGCAAGGGCCAGGAACAGGAAAAACAGGCCCCAGCGGAAGGTCAGCTTGCGCCAGCCTTCGGCATCGAGGCTGAAGGCCGAATCAAAGACATAGCCAAGCAGCGACTTGCCGAAATAAAGGCCGCCGAGCAGCACGCCGCCGAACAGCATGTTGACGATGGTGGGCTTCATCTTGATGAAGATGTCGTCCTGCAGATAGAGCGTCAGCGCGCCGAAGATGAAGACGACGACGCCCGACACCATCGGCATGATCGGCAAGGTGCGCATCAGCAGCCATGAGGCGATCAGCGCGATTGCCGTGGCGGCCATGAACAGGCCCGTGGCGACGAAGATCGGGCCGCCGAATTCGGCCAGAGCAGGGAATTTCTGCACCAGCCATTGGCCGCGCGCATTGGCGAAGAAGAACACCATCAACGGCCCCAACTCCAGCACCAGCTTGAGAAGCGGATTGACGCCTTCCTTCTTTTGTTTCTGCGGGTCGGACGGGTCGCGTTCGAGAATGGGTGGGTTCATGGAATCTCTTTCTTGCGCATGATCTGATCCAAAAAGTCTGCAACTTTTTGGGACATGCTTGCTACGCCACTCCAGCAATCGCCCTGGCGAATTCGCTTGCCGAGAAGGGTTCGAGGTCGTCGACCTGTTCGCCGACGCCGATGAAATAGACCGGCAATTTGTGCTTTGCCGCGATCGCCACCAGAATACCGCCGCGCGCCGTGCCGTCCAGCTTGGTCATCACCAGGCCGTTGACGCCGGCGACATTGCGGAAGATCTCGACCTGGTTGAGCGCGTTCTGGCCGGTGGTGGCATCGACCGTTTGCAGCACGGTGTGCGGCGCTTCCGGATCGAGCTTGCCGAGCACGCGGACGATCTTTTCGAGCTCGGCCATCAGTTCGGTCTTGTTTTGCAGGCGGCCGGCGGTGTCGATGATCAGCACGTCGGAGCCGGCTTCCCTAGCCTTTTCGAAGGCGTCGTAGGCCAACCCTGCGGCATCGGCGCCGATCTTGGAGGCGATGACCGGCGATTTCGTCCGCTCGCCCCAGATCTTCAACTGCTCGATCGCTGCGGCGCGGAACGTGTCGCCGGCGGCGAGCATCACCGACAGGCCGCCATCGGTGAGCTTGGCCGCGAGCTTGCCGATGGTCGTGGTCTTGCCGGTGCCGTTGACGCCGACCACCAGGATGACATGCGGCTTGTGCGAAAGATCGAGTTCCAGCGGCATGGCGACGTGGGTCAGCACCTTCTCCACCTCCGCCGCCATGATGGCGCGAACCTCGGTGTCGGAGACATCCTTGCCGTAGCGGCTGGCGGCCAGCGCATCGGTGACGCGCAGCGCGGTTTCCATGCCGAGATCGGCACGGATCAGCACGTCCTCCAGATCCTGCAGCGTCTCCTCGTCCAGCTTGCGCTTGGTGAAGACGCCGGCAATGTTGCCGGTCAGTTCCTTGGACGAACGGGCAAGCCCGTCCTTCATGCGCTGGAACCAAGAACGCCTCGGCGCCGGTTCCGGCGCCTTCCGCGGCTCGGCCTTCTGCTCGACTTTCCTGGTAACGGTCACCTTGCCGGGCGCGGGAACGGATCTTGGCGCGGGTTGCGGGACGGCCTGCGGTTCGGGTGCAATCTCGGCGATGATCGGCTGCGATTCGATCGGCGCGGGCTGGCGAATGGGAGGTACGATCTCGGCCGACGGAGCTTCAGCTACGTCTTGCGCAGGTTTGCGCTGCCCTTCTTCGAAGTCTGAAAGAGGAGGCGTGGCGTCACCGCTATCTCCCTTCTCCCCGTCTCCATACGGGGAGAAGGTGCCGGCAGGCGGATGAGGGGCTGCGCTGACCTCTGACGGTGGCTGAGCAGGGGCCGGCGCCGGTGTCGGCACCTCGATCGGAGTTGGTGTCTCTGCTGGAACCTCGACCGGCGGGGCCGGCACTTCGACCGGGGCCGGTTCCGGTTGCTTTTCCGGGCGCGACGGAACGATCTCCGGCTCGGACGGCGCGGGTGGCGGTACCTCTTGCGGCCGCGGTTTGGGAGCAGGCTCCGGAACGGCGGGAGGCGTTGGTATTTCCTCGGGCGCCGGCGGCTCGGCGGGTGTCTCAGGCGCGGGTTCTTCTTCCGGCTCGGGCTCCGGCAGGGGTTCCGGCACGGGCGGAACGGTAGGCTCCGGTGCCGGCGGAATGGTCGGTGCCGACTCGGGCACCGGTTTCTCGACAGGCGCCGGTTCCGGCGCTGGAATCACCTCCGGCCCGACTGTCGGCGTCGGCGCGGCTTCCGCCTCGGGCTCCAGCTCGTCGCGCTTCAAAAACTCCGGAACGACCTGCTCGGCCGCCGGCTTCAGCGCATCGAGTGCTTCCCACTTGATCGGCGGCAGCGGGGCGGTCTCGTCGACCTGCTCCTCGACCACCTCTTTCTTGCCGAACGAAAATATCTTCTTGAAAAAACCAGCCATGCTTTGCGTTTCTCAGGCCGCGCGGGCGGCAAGTGGGGTCGCGATCAGCCTGGTACCGTCGTGACCTGATATATCGGCCTCGACGATCTCACCCGGCACGCCCGTGCCGAGTGCGGCAAGCGTAAACCCTTCGGTGCGGCCAAGTCCGTCGCGCTCGATCAGGATCGACTGACGGGTTCCGGAAAGCGACGACAGATGGCGCCGATACGCGGCATCACCAGCGGCGCGCAGCCGGGCGGCGCGCTGCTTGACCAATTCGCGGCGGAGCTGCGGCATGCGCGCGGCGGGCGTGCCTTCGCGCGGGCTGAACGGGAAGACGTGGAGGTGAGTCAAGCCACACTCCTCGACGATTTTTTCCGAGTTCTCGAACATCTCGTCGGTCTCGGTCGGGAAGCCGGCGATGATGTCGGCGCCGAACACGATGCCGGGGCGCAGCTTGCGAACGTCCTCGCAGAAGCGGATCGACTGATCGCGCAGATGCCGGCGCTTCATGCGCTTCAGGATCATGTCGTCACCCGACTGCAGCGACAGATGCAGATGGGGCATCAGCCTGGGTTCGGTGGCGATGGCGTCGAGCAGATCGTCGTCGGCCTCGATCGAATCGATGGAGGACAGCCGCAGGCGCTTCACGTCGGGCACCTGCCTGAAGATGGTTTTTACCAGTCTGCCGAGCTTCGGGGCGCCCGGCAGGTCGGCGCCAAAACCGGTCATGTCGACACCGGTCAGCACGATCTCGGCATAGCCGTTTCCGGCGAGCCGCTTGACCTGCTCGACCACGGCGCCCATCGGCACCGAGCGTGAATTGCCGCGGCCGTAAGGGATGATGCAGAAGGTGCAGCGGTGGTCGCAGCCGTTCTGCACCTGGACGAAGGCGCGTGCACGGCCCTCGATGGCGTCGACCATGTGGCTGGCGGTTTCGCGCACCGAAAAGATGTCGTTGACGCGCGCCTTCTCGGTGTCGTTGACGCCGAAATCCGGCAGCGCGCGATAGGAGTTCGCCGCCAGCTTCTCCTCGTTGCCGAGCACGAGATCGACCTCCTCCATTGCGGCGAATTTTTCAGGCTCGGTTTGCGCGGCGCAGCCGGTGACGATGATGCGGGTTTGCGGGTTGTCGCGGCGCGCCTTGCGGATCGCCTGTTTGGCCTGGCGCACCGCCTCGCCGGTGACGGCGCAGGTGTTGAAGATCACGGCGCCGCCTTCCAGCGCGCCGAGGCCGGCGGTTTCAGCCTCGCGCCGCATCACTTCGGATTCATAGGTGTTCAGCCGGCAGCCGAAGGTCACCACATCGATGCCCCTGGACACCGGGCTCTTGGACAGAGCGGACATCAGGCCGCGCTTTCGGTGTCGCGAGCCCATGTTCCGGTCGCCGGATCGAAGCTGCCGGAAAATTCCCATTCGGCCGCGCCGGTGAGGATGACGTGGTCATCGCCGCGCCATTCCACATGCAGCGTGCCGCCGCCAGGGGTCAACAGGCTGACGCTGCGGCCGGTCCGATTGGTGCGGGCGGCTGCGACCACCGCGGCGCAGGAGGCCGAGCCACAGGCCTTGGTCAGGCCGGCGCCACGTTCCCATGTGCGGATGATCATGGTTTCGGGCGAAGTGATCTGAGCGATGGTGATGTTGGCGCGTTCGGGAAACATCGGATGGTTCTCGAGCAGCGGGCCGAAGCGGTCGAGCTCGTAGGACCAGACGTCGCGGTCGACCCAGAAGATGGCGTGCGGGTTGCCCATCGAGACGACAGAGGGTGAATGCAGCACCGGTGCGTCGATCGGGCCGATCTGCAGCTCGATCTTGCGGGTATCATGGAATTCCTCGGCCAGCGGAATGTCCTGCCAGCCGAAGCGCGGTATGCCCATGTCGACCGAGATCGAGCCATCGGCATGTTCGCGCGCGTTGAGAATGCCGGCGACGGTCTCGAAGGTGAAAGTCTTCTGGCCGGTCTCGGCGGCGAGCGCCTGGACGACGCAGCGCATGCCGTTGCCGCAGGCCTGCGCGCCGGTTCCGTCGGAATTCAATATGTCGATGAAAAAGGCGGTGCCCGGCGTCCTGGCGTCGTGGATCGCCATGATCTGGTCGAATCTTGTCGCGGCATCGGCGTTCAGCGCGATTGCCGCGGCCGCCGTCACCCGATCGGTACGGCCACGCATGTCGGCAACGATGATCTCGTTGCCGATGCCGTTCATCTTGGCGAAAGGGGCAGTGCTGGCCATTGCTCCGAAAGTTCCGTGTCCGATTGCCGCTATATGGCGGAAACGGGCAGGAATTACCAGTGCGGAGCCGCTTTACGTCACCGCGAAAATGCCAAGTACCATCAGCAGGAAGATGATCAGAACGATGCCGATGAGGATGCGCGCCCCGGTGGCGGCAGCACCTGCCAGCGCCGGCATGCCGAGCAAGCTCGCCGCCGCGGCGACGATCAGCAAAATGACGATCCATTTGAGCATGGGAATGCCTCGCAAGCCGACAGATTTTGAAACCGTATGAAAAACGCGGCTGCCGCGCTTGGGTTCCCGTCGGCTTGCGAGGCCGCTGCCGGTTGACCGACCTAGCCGGCGATCTCGATATCGGTGGTGAAGGGCGCCGTCTTGTTCGAATTCTCGTCATGCATGAGAAAGTCGCATCGGTATTTGCCGGGCGGCAAGCCGTCGAGGGACAGGTCCAGCTTGAAGAACAGTTCGCGGTTGTGTGAGCGGGAGGCGACCTGGACACGGCCGACCTTCTCACTCGTGCCGAGAGTCTCGCCGGTCGCGGAAACGACGGTGATGTCGACGGAAAGCGCGATCATGCTGTTGCCGAGACCGTCCGAGCCGTAGCCATAGCCAACAGGCTCCATATAGAGCACGATCTTCTCGCCGGGTTTGTAGATGCGATTGGCACGCTCGCTGTAGATGCCGAAACCGCTTGCGGAATCGACCTGTTTGACGTTCTGGACGGCCAGCGGCATCGCTTGCCAAAGGGCTTCCTCGGCGCCGCGGAATTTGTCCAGCGCGCCGGCGCCATGACCCGACTGCAGCAGTTTTTCGGCCTCGGTGGCGCGATCGGTGATTTCGCCTGCGAAAGCGCATGGCGTCGAAAACGCCAGCGCCATCAGAATTGCCATGATCGATTTCATCTGAAATTCCCCCTCTGCCCGTTAGGCGGACCATCCGCGAAAATGATCGGTCCGTAAATGCCCAATGCAGATGTCAGCCGCGCCCGATCTCGGGCACGCTCCAGACCTCGCCGGGCCGCAAGGCGCGAAAGCGCCCTCGTGGGATGCCTTGATCGTCAAGCGCCTCGGTCAATTTCCGCGCCGGTTCGTCGATCGGTTCGTCGGTGAGCTGAAAGGTGCCCCAGTGGCAGCCGGCGGCGAAAGCGGCGTTGCACAGCGTCATGCCTTGCACCGCTTCCCCCGGATTCTGGTGCTGAGGCGCCATGAACCAGCGCGGCTCATAGGCACCGATCGGCAGGATGGCGAAGCGGAAACCGCCATGTTTCCCGGCCATCTGCCGGTAGTTGATGCCATCGTGGAAGCCGGTGTCTCCGGCGAAATAGAGCTTGCTATCAGGCGTTTCGACGACGAAGCCGGCCCACAGCGCCATGCGCCGGTCGCGGGCGCCGCGCGCCGACCAGTGGTGCACCGTCTCGACATGGACGGCGACGCCGTTGCCGACCTCCACCCTGTCGCCCCAATCATGCGCCGACAGCCGCATGCCGGGAATCGCATGGCCGATCAGGGTGTCGTTGCCGAGCGGGGTAAGCACCAGTGGGTCGTGGCCGGCCTTCAGCCGCTTCAGCGTGGCGAGGTCGAGATGGTCGTAATGGTTGTGGCTGACCAGCACGAGGTCGATCGGCGGCAGGTCGGCGAAGGCGATGCCTGGCGGATTGATGCGTTTTGGTCCGGCGAAGAAAAGCGGCGACGCACGCTGCGACCAGACCGGGTCGGTCAGGATGTTCAGACCGGCCGTCTGGATCAGCAAGGTGGAATGGCCCACCATCGTTACGTTCAGCGCCGCGCCTTCGACCTTCGCGGCCGGCTTTGCCTGCGGAAAGGGGCTTGGATTCGTCGCCGGCCATTTCGAGCGCTTGCCATTCAACTGCCATTTCAGCAGGTCGGCGAAACGGCCGGGCAGCTGGCCGTCGGGATTGAAGAACAGGGTGCCGTCGAAATGATCGCTGGGCGGGCCGCTATAATAGCGATTGGCGGCTTTCTTTCTCGCAGCCAATTTTGCGGCTCCAGCAGGTTTCGTCTCCCTGACATAGGCGCTGTGCCTGCTTGCGCAAGCATTTGACCGCCGAATGGCAGGGGAGGGGCGGCACGGTGTCGACCGGGACCTCAGGGCGATGCGCGACAAGTGGCCCGTGCCATCGCGATTGCGATAAATTTGCAACAAATCTTGCCGCAAACCGTATTTTAACCATATCGGGTTGAAATTTCGCCACCTTCTCCATCTTGGTGGAGGTGAGATTGTGCGGACGGCTTCCCCCAGCCGGATCCGACGGAGGTTGGAATGACTTTTTCGAAAACCGGTCTGGTGGCCGTATCGCTGGCCGCGCTCGTTGCGAGCGGCTGTTCGACGTCACGTTTCTCGTCGATGGATGATCAGCAGCCGGCACCGCTGGAGGCCGCGCCCGCCGGCAAGGTGACCGCGAACCAGTTGCCGCCGCCGGCGTCGCCCGGCACCACGGACCCGTCGCAATTCCCGACCGCGCCGGCGAACACGCAGGTCGCCTCGCTGCCGCCGGACGGCACGGCACCGGCCGGCGCTTCGGACCTCAACGCCGCCAGTGTCGCGGGTGTCTGGAATGCCAACGTTTCGGGCCAGAGCTGCAAGGTGGCGACGCCGCAGACCAAATTCGGCGCCGGCTTCCGCGCCGGGCCGCTGCATTGCCCGGCACCGATCGACGGCATCAAGTCGTGGAACGTCGCCGGCAAGCAGCTGACGCTCTATGACGAGAATGGCGGCGCGCTGGCGCGGCTCTATTCCTCGGGCGGCTCGAAATTCGACGGCCAGACTTCGAACGGCCAGCCGATTTCGCTTACAAGATAGGCTAGCCCTTCCGAATGCATTTCGCCCAGAAGTGGCCCCGTTTTGGGACAGCGACATGCATAAAAACAAATGACGTGACCAATGCATCTGCGTGACGGCCTCCAGACCCATGCGACCGTCAGGCAGCGCTACGACCATCTGGTGGAAACCGGTGCGATCGGCCGCGATCCGGCGCAGGAGCGGATCACTGCCGCGCTGGACCGGCTGACCGACGAGATTTCGGCCAAGCGACTGGCACACAAGTCCAGCGCGCTGGGCTGGCTGTTTGCCCGCAAGCGCGAGACGCATGAGGCCGTCAAAGGCCTCTACATCCATGGCGGCGTCGGCCGCGGCAAGACCATGCTGATGGATATGTTCTTCGACCTGCTGCCGGTGCGGCGCAAGCGCCGCGTCCATTTCAACGACTTCATGGCCGATGTGCAGGATCGTATCCAGAAGCACCGGCAGGCGCGCAAGAATGGCGACGTCAGGGAAGACGATCCGATCCCGCCCGTGGCCAAGGCGCTCGCCGAGCAGGCCTGGGTGCTGTGCTTCGACGAGTTCTCGGTTACCGACATTGCCGATGCGATGATCCTGTCGCGGCTGTTTTCGGCGCTGTTTGCCAGCGGCGTGGTGCTGGTCGCCACCTCGAACGTGGCGCCGGAAGATCTTTATAGAGATGGGCTGAACCGCCAGCTTTTCCTGCCTTTCATCGGCATTCTGCAGCGGCATGCACAGGTGCTCTCGCTCGACGCCGACAAGGACTACCGGCTGGAAAAACTCGCCCGCACACCGGTCTATGTCACGCCGGCCGATGCGGCGGCCGACCAGATACTCGACGAGGCTTGGCAAGCCATGACGCGCGGAGTGCCAGAGGGCCAGACGTCACTTGCCCTCAAAGGCCGGCAAGTGGTCGTGCCGCGCGCCGCCGGCGACGTGGCGCGGTTCTCCTTCGCCGATCTCTGTGAAAAGCCGCATGGGGCACGCGACTACCTGGCGATCGCCGGGCGCTTTTCGACCATCTTCGTCGATCATGTCCCAGTGCTAGGCGAAGGCAAGCGCAACGAGGCCAAGCGCTTCATCCTGTTGATCGACACGCTTTATGACCATCATGTGCGGCTGGTGATGAGTGCAGAGGCTCCGCCGTCGCAGCTTTATCTCGCAAGGCGCGGCGTCGAGGTCTTCGAATTCGAACGCACGGCATCGCGCCTGATCGAGATGCAAAGCCATGACTGGCTGGAGGATTGGGCGGAGCGGCGGAAGATGAAGACGGCGCCAGAAGCGCAGCAGGCGCGTGCTTAGGCCTAGGTTCGCCACCCTCCTGCATCGCTGGTTACTGGCGAAACCGGCGCGACGATCGATCTCCCCCCTCGAGGGGGAGATGGACGGCAGGCAGAGGGGGGTTGGTTCGACCGGGCGCGGCACAGATGGCGCCAGCGCTTCACGCAAGGGGACCCCTCTGTCGCCTTTGGCGACATCTCCCCCTCGAGGGGGAGATTTGATGCCAGTATCACAACGGCGTCATCGCCTGGAAATAGCCTTCTGATCTCCATACTCATTGCGTAACCTCGCAAGTCGGCTTACAAACTTTGACGTTTACGTAAATCCCAATGTTTCTAACCGATTGAAATTATTCACTCGAAAATAATCGATTGAATATATTTTCCACCGGGGCTACTGGATGCGGCGAAGTCTCGCGGGTCCCCGCTGCATTCCGGCCTCTTCCTCGACGCCGCCAACCCAGATCGCCAGGGATTTGGGCGTCGTCACAGACAAAGGGAAAATTTCCTCACATGGCACGCAACAAGATAGCGCTCATCGGCTCTGGCATGATCGGCGGCACGCTCGCCCACATGATCGGCCTCAAGGACCTCGGCGACGTGGTGCTGTTCGATATTGCCGAGGGTATCCCGCAGGGCAAGGGGCTCGATATCGCGCAGTCGTCGCCGGTCGATGGCTTCGACAGCCGCCTCACCGGCATTAACGACTATGCCGGCATCGAGGGTGCCGATGTCTGCATCGTCACCGCCGGCGTGCCGCGCAAGCCGGGCATGAGCCGCGACGACCTTCTGGGCATCAACCTCAAGGTCATGGAACAGGTCGGCGCCGGGCTGAAGAAATACGCGCCGAAGGCCTTCGTCATCTGCATCACCAATCCGCTCGATGCCATGGTGTGGGCGCTGCAGAAGTTTTCCGGCCTGCCCAAGAGCCATGTCGTCGGCATGGCCGGCGTGCTCGACAGCGCGCGCTTCCGCTATTTCCTGGCCGAGGAATTCAAGGTTTCGGTCGAGGACGTCACCGCCTTCGTACTCGGCGGCCATGGCGATTCCATGGTGCCGATGATCCGCTATTCGACGGTGTCAGGCATTCCGCTGCCCGACCTCATCAAGATGGGCTGGACCTCGAAGGAAAAGCTCGACCAGATCGTGCAGCGCACCCGCGACGGCGGCGCCGAGATCGTCGGCCTGCTCAAGACCGGCTCGGCCTATTACGCGCCGGCCGCCTCGGCGATCTCGATGGCCGAAGCCTACCTCAAGGACAAGAAGCGCGTGCTGCCATGCGCCGCATATCTATCCGGCCAGTATGGCGTCAAGAACACCTATGTCGGCGTTCCCGTGGTGATCGGCGCCGGCGGCGTCGAGCGCATCATCGAGATCGACCTCAACAAGAGCGAGCAGAAGATGTTCGACAGTTCGGTGGCGACGGTGCAGGGCCTGACCGAGGCCTGCGTCAAGATCGCACCGCAACTCGCCGCCAAGTAACCCGGAGAAGATCCAGATGAACATCCATGAGTATCAGGGCAAGGCGCTGCTGAAGTCTTTCGGCGCGCCGGTGGCCGAAGGCGTGCCGGTGTTCAAGGCGAGCGAGGCGGAAGCCGCCGCCAGGGCGCTGCCCGGCCCGCTCTACGTGGTGAAGAGCCAGATCCATGCCGGCGGTCGCGGCAAGGGCAAATTCAAGGAGCTTGGCCCAGACGCCAAGGGTGGTGTGCGGCTGGCGAAGTCGGTGGCCGACGTCGTCACCAACGCCAACGAGATGCTGGGCAACACGCTGGTGACCAAGCAGACCGGCCCGGCCGGCAAGCAGGTCAACCGCCTCTACATCGAGGACGGCGCCGACATAGAGCGCGAACTCTATCTGTCGATCCTGGTCGACCGCTCGGTCGGCCGCGTCGCCTTCGTCGTCTCGACGGAAGGCGGCATGGACATCGAAGCGGTCGCGCACGACACGCCGGAAAAGATCATCACCGTCGCCATCGATCCGGAAAAGGGCGTCACATCGGCCGATCTGAAGGCGCTCAACGGCGCGCTGAAGCTCGATGGTGACGCGGCCAAGGACGGCGATACGCTGTTCCCGATCCTCTACAAGGCCTTTGTCGAAAAGGACATGAGCCTGCTCGAGGTCAACCCGCTGATCGTTATGAAGAACGGCCGGCTGCGCGTGCTCGACGCAAAAGTGTCGTTCGACAACAACGCGCTGTTCCGTCACCCAGATGTGCTCGAACTGCGCGACACCACCGAAGAGGACGAGAAGGAGATCGAGGCGTCGAAATACGATCTCGCTTATGTCGCGCTCGACGGCAATATCGGCTGCATGGTCAACGGTGCCGGCCTCGCCATGGCGACGATGGATATCATCAAGCTCTACGGCGCCGAACCGGCCAACTTCCTCGATGTCGGCGGCGGCGCGTCGAAAGAGAAAGTGACGGCGGCGTTCAAGATCATCACCAAGGATCCGGCGGTCAAGGGCATCCTGATCAACATCTTCGGCGGTATCATGAAGTGCGACATCATTGCCGAGGGCGTCATTGCCGCGGTCAAGGAAGTCGGCCTGGAAGTGCCGCTGGTAGTGCGCCTGGAAGGCACCAATGCCGAGCTCGGCAAGAAGATCATCAACGACAGCGGCCTCAACGTGGTGTCGGCCGACGATCTCGACGACGCGGCCAAGAAGATCGTGGCGGCGGTGAAGGGCTGATCTGGTGCCTCCGCACAAGATAAACCTGATCGAGGCGGCGGATCAGAAGATCAAGAAGGTTTTCGATCCGCATATCGCCGGCGACGTCAACGATGCCCAGGTCAAGATCGCCAAGTTCGGCGATGTCTTCGACTGGCACGCGCATGACAATGAGGACGAAGCCTTCCTCGTGCTGCGCGGGCGCATCGCAATCGATTTTCGCGACGGCACGGTGGAGCTCTCCAGCGGCGAGTTCATCGTCGTGCCGCGCGCTGTCGAACACCGGCCGCGCTCGCTCAGCGAAGAACCCGTCGTGCTGATGTTCGAACCGGCGACGACGCTCAACACCGGCAACGCCAAGAGCGACTTAACCGTCGCCGACCTGAAGCGGCTCTGACCCATGAACGCAGCCGCCTTCTCCTCGCTCTCGGCCGATCACCAGCGCCTGCAGGCGCTGGTCGGCGCGTGGCGTGGTGAGGAAGAGGTGGCGGCAACCCAGTGGACCGATGCCGGCACAGCGACTTCCGAAGTGCTGGCTGAGGCACAGTTCGGCGGGCTGTTCGTGGTGCAGCGCTATCGCCAGCGTCGCGACGGCACGGTCTCGTTCGGCGCGCACAGCGTGTTTGGCTTCGACCAGCAAAACAGCATCGCCACCATGCATCAGTTCGACTCGATGGGCTTCGTGCCGGCGGCGCCGGCCATGGGCACGTGGAACGGCAACGAGCTCACTCTGGAGCGGTCGTCGCCGCGCGGCGCCGCGCGCGTGACGTACATTTTTGACGGTGCCGACGCCTACCGCATGCGATTGCAGTTCAAACCTGCCGGCAGAGATGCCTGGCAGGACATGGTGAGCGGCGTTTACCGGCGCGTCTCGCCTTCCGAGTTAGGGGAAGGCTGAGCGATGCAGATCATGGGCATGGCGGTTGAAAAAATACACATAATCACACATATATCGGCTGTGTATTTATGTGGAGATAGGCGATGAAGAATGTCACCCTAGCCATGGACGACGCTCTGCTCGAAAAGGCGCGAGGCCTTGCCGGACGTCGCAACACCACGCTCAACGCCCTCATTCGTTCACTCCTTGCGCATGAAGTCGAGCAGGAAGACCGGATGGCCTGGGCCAAGGCGGGAATGAAGCGACTCATGGACGAGGCCGCGAGACAGAGCGACAGCGCCGACACCCCTTACAAGTGGGATCGAAGGGACGCCTATGCCGACCGGGAGGATCGATTGCTTTCTCGACACGAACGTCCTGATCTACGCGGCTTCGGAGAAGAATCGTGATCCACGCCGCGCGCCGATCGCCGCAGAACTGGTATCGAGCACCATCTTTGGCGTGTCGGGGCAAACTTTGGCCGAATTCGCCGCAGTGTCGCGAGCGAAATCCCTTCTGGGCGATCACCTGCTCGATCAGTGGCTGGTTCTCCTCGGGACCTGCCCTTTGGTGCCCGTCGACGAAAGCTACGTCCGCTCTGGGCTGGACCTCGCGCGCCGTTATGGAATTCACTACTACGACGCCGCGCTTCTCGCCGCGGCCGGGTATCTCGGTGCGCCGATTTTCTACACCGAGGATCTCAACCACAACCAGGTTTATGGCTCGGTACGAGCCGTCAATCCTTTCTTGTAATCGCTGAATCCAGAGGCGTTATCACCCATGTCCATCCTCGTCGACAAGAACACCAAGGTGCTGGTGCAGGGCCTGACCGGCAAGACCGGTACGTTCCACACCGAACAGGCGCTGGCCTATCACGGTACGAAAATGATCGGCGGCATCCATCCCAAAAAGGGCGGCGAGACCTGGACCGGCTCCAAGGGCGAGAGCCTGCCGATCTTCGCCACCGTCGCCGAGGGCAAGGAGAAGACCGGCGCCAACGCGTCCGTGGTCTATGTGCCGCCGGCGGGCGCCGCCGAAGCAATCCTCGAAGCGATCGAGGCCGAGATCCCGCTGATCATCTGCATCACCGAAGGCATACCGGTGATGGACATGATCAGGGTCAAGGCGCGGCTCGACCGCTCGACCTCGCGACTGATCGGTCCGAACTGCCCGGGCGTCTTGACCCCCAACGAATGCAAGATCGGCATCATGCCCGGAAACATCTTCCGCAAGGGTTCGGTCGGCGTTGTTTCGCGCTCGGGAACACTTACCTATGAGGCCGTGTTCCAGACCACCAATGTCGGCCTCGGCCAGACCACCGCCGTCGGCATTGGCGGCGACCCCGTCAAGGGCACCGAGTTCATCGATGTGCTCGAGATGTTCCTGGCCGACGACGAGACCAAGTCGATCATCATGATCGGCGAGATCGGCGGTTCGGCCGAGGAAGACGCCGCGCAGTTCCTCAAGGACGAAGCCAAGCGTGGCCGCAAAAAGCCGATGGCCGGCTTCATCGCCGGGCGCACGGCGCCGGCCGGCCGCACGATGGGTCATGCGGGCGCGGTCATCTCCGGCGGCAAGGGCGGCGCCGAGGATAAGATCGCGGCGATGGAATCAGCCGGCATCAAGGTATCGCCCTCGCCGGCCCGACTCGGCACGACGCTGGTCGAGGCGATCAAGGGTTAAAAGTGAGTAGCGAGTAGTGAATAGCGAATAGGGAAAACAGAGTAGCGGCGCGACCACAGGGCAATCCCTACTCGCTATTCGCTACTCCCTATTCGCTCCAAACAGGAGACGGAGCCAGGCTCCGCGGACAAAAATGGCAAGACAAGATCAGGCCAACGACCAGTTTTCGCTCACCTCTTTCCTCTATGGCGGCAATGCCGACTACATCGACGCGCTCTATGCCGCCTATGAGGACGATCCAGCCTCGGTCAATCCCGAATGGCAGGAGTTCTTCGCCGGGCTGAAGGACGATGCTGGCGATGTGCGCAAGAATGCCAAGGGCGCCTCATGGGCGAAGCCCTCCTGGCCGCTGCAGGCCAATGGCGAACTGGTGTCGGCGCTCGACGGCAATTGGGGCATCGTCGAGAAGACGATCGAAAAGAAGGTCAAGGACAAGGCGGTCACCAACGGTGTCGTCCTTTCCGATGCCGATGTGCACCAGGCGACGCGCGATTCCGTGCGCGCCATCATGATGATCCGCGCCTACCGCATGCGCGGCCATCTGCACGCCAATCTCGATCCGCTTGGCATCGCCAAGCCGCTCGAGGACTACAACGAATTGTCGCCGGAAAACTACGGCTTCACCGCAGCCGATTACGACCGGCCGATCTTCCTCGACAATGTGCTCGGGCTCGAATTCGGCAGCATCCGGCAGATGCTGGAAATCCTCACCCGCACCTATTGCTCGACGCTCGGCGTCGAGTTCATGCATATTTCCGACCCCGAGGAAAAGGCCTGGATCCAGGCGCGCATCGAAGGCGCCGACAAGGAGATCACCTTCACCGCCACCGGCAAGAAGGCGATCCTGCAGAAGCTGGTCGAATCCGAAGGTTTCGAACAATTCATCGACGTCAAGTACAAGGGTACCAAGCGTTTCGGCCTCGACGGCAGTGAAGCACTGATCCCGGCTCTGGAGCAGATCATCAAGCGTGGCGGCCAGCTCGGCATGAAGGAAATCGTGCTCGGCATGGCGCATCGCGGACGGCTGAACGTGCTTTCCCAGGTGATGGCCAAGCCGCACCGCGCCATCTTCCACGAATTCAAGGGTGGCTCGGCGGCACCCGACGAGGTCGAGGGCTCGGGCGACGTCAAGTACCATCTCGGCGCCTCGTCGGACCGCGAGTTCGACGGCAACAAGGTGCATCTGTCCTTGACTGCCAATCCCTCGCATCTGGAAATCGTCGATCCGGTGGTGATGGGTAAGGCGCGCGCCAAGCAGGATTATCTGTTCGGCCGCAGCCGCGAGGAAATCGTGCCGCTGGAAGAGCGCGCCAAGGTGCTGCCGCTGCTCTTGCACGGCGATGCCGCCTTCGCCGGCCAGGGCGTGATCGCCGAAATCCTCGGCCTGTCCGGCCTGCGCGGCCACCGCGTCGCCGGCACGCTGCATTTCATCATCAACAACCAGATCGGCTTCACCACCAATCCGCGCTTCTCGCGCTCGTCGCCCTATCCGTCCGACGTGGCCAAGATGATCGAGGCGCCGATCTTCCACGTCAACGGCGACGACCCGGAAGCCGTGGTGCACGCCACCAAGGTGGCGATCGAATTCCGCATGAAGTTCCACAAGCCCGTGGTGGTGGACATGTTCTGCTACCGCCGCTTCGGCCACAATGAAGGCGACGAGCCGGCCTTCACCCAGCCGATCATGTATCGGAACATCCGCACCCACAAGACGACGGTGCAGATCTATGCCGACCGCCTGATTGCAGAGGGCCACATCACCCAGGCCGAGTTCGACCAGATGAAGGCCGACTGGCGCGCGCATCTGGAATCCGAGTGGGAAGTCGGCCAGCACTACAAGCCCAACAAGGCCGATTGGCTCGATGGCGCCTGGTCGGGCCTGCGCACGGCCGACAACCAGGACGAACAGCGGCGGGGCAAGACCGCCGTGCCGGTCAAGACGCTGAAGGAAATCGGCAAGAAGCTGACCGAGGTGCCGAAGGATTTCGAGGCGCACAAGACGATCATCCGCTTCCTCGAGAACCGCCGTCAGGCGATCGAGTCCGGCGAGGGCATCGACTGGTCGACGGCCGAGGCGCTGGCCTTCGGCGCCATCCTGCTCGACGGCAATCCGATCCGCCTGTCGGGGCAGGATTCCGAACGCGGCACCTTCTCGCAGCGCCATTCCGTGCTCTACGATCAGCGCGACGAAACCCGCTATATCCCGCTCAACAATCTGTCGGCCGCACAGGCCGGCTACGAAGTCATCAACTCGATGCTGTCGGAAGAGGCGGTGCTCGGCTTCGAATATGGCTACAGCCTGGCCGAGCCGAAGGCACTGACGCTGTGGGAAGCGCAGTTCGGCGACTTCGCCAATGGCGCCCAGGTGGTGTTCGACCAGTTCATCTCTAGCGGAGAGCGCAAGTGGCTCAGAATGTCGGGCCTCGTGTGCCTGTTGCCGCACGGCTATGAGGGCCAGGGTCCGGAACACTCCTCGGCCCGGCTCGAGCGCTTCCTGCAGCTTTGCGCCGAAGACAACATGCAAGTCGCCAACTGCACGACGCCGGCCAACTACTTCCACATCCTGCGCCGGCAGCTGAAGCGCGACTTCCGCAAGCCGCTGATACTGATGACGCCGAAGTCGCTGCTGCGCCACAAGCGGGCGGTGTCGACGCTGCCGGAAATGTCGGGCGAAAGCTCGTTCCACCGGCTGCTGTGGGACGATGCCCAGCTGCTGCCCAACCAGGCGATCAAGCTCACCAAGGATTCCAAGATCCGCCGCGTCGTGCTGTGCTCGGGCAAGGTCTATTACGACCTCTACGAAGAGCGCGAGAAGCGCGGCATCAACGACATCTACCTGCTGCGCGTCGAACAGCTCTATCCATTCCCGGCCAAGGCGCTGATCACGGAACTGTCGCGCTTCCGCAATGCCGAGATGGTCTGGTGCCAGGAGGAGCCCAAGAACATGGGCGCCTGGTCGTTCATCGATCCCTATCTGGAATGGGTGCTGGCGCATATCGATGCCAAGCATCAGCGGGTCCGCTACACCGGCCGCCCGGCGGCCGCTTCGCCGGCGACCGGGTTGATGTCCAAGCATCTCGCCCAGCTCGCCGCCTTGCTCGAAGACGCGCTCGGTGAATAGAACAGAGCGCCCCAATAGAGCAGAATTGGGCTGACAAAACAGAACCCGACAAGAAACGGACAGGCACAATGGCTACCGAAATCCGCGTTCCCACTCTCGGCGAATCCGTCACCGAGGCGACCATCGGCAAATGGTTCAAGAAGGTCGGCGATGCCATTGCCGCCGATGAGCCCTTGGTCGAGCTCGAAACCGACAAGGTGACGGTGGAAGTGCCCGCCGCTGCCGCCGGGACGCTGAGCGAAATCACCGTCAAGGAAGGCGAGACTGTCGGCGTCGGCGCGCTGCTGGGTTCGATTTCGGCAGGTGGCGCGGCCGCAGCGCCTGCGACCAAGCCGCAGGCGGTGTCGCAGGCCTCGTCGCCGGATGCTGCATCGACCGGCAAGCAGGCGGCGGCCGAGACCGCCAAGATCGCCGGCGATGCCGGATCGGTCGAGCCGCGCAGCATGCCGCCGGCACCGGCGGCGGCGAAACTGATCGCCGAACACAATCTCTCGGTCGACCAGCTCTCGGGTTCGGGCAAACGCGGCCAGGTGCTGAAGGGCGACGTGCTCGACGCCATTTCCAAGGGTGCGCCATCGCAGCCGGCCGAGACCTCCAAGGCCGCACCGGTTGCCGTGCGGGCGCCGTCCTCGGGCGACGACGCATCGCGCGAGGAACGCGTGCGCATGACCAAGCTGCGCCAGACCATCGCGCGCCGTCTCAAGGAAGCGCAGTCCACCGCCGCCATGCTGACCACCTTCAACGAGGTCGACATGTCAGCGGTGATGGCGCTCAGGACCAAATACAAGGACGTGTTCGAGAAGAAGCACGGCGTGAAGCTCGGCTTCATGGGCTTCTTCACCAAGGCCGTGACGCACGCCTTGAAGGAAATCCCTTCAGTCAACGCGGAGATCGACGGCACCGACATCATCTTCAAGAACTACGCCCATATCGGTGTCGCCGTAGGCACGGAAAAGGGCCTGGTGGTGCCGGTCGTGCGCAATGCCGACCAGATGTCGATCGCCGAGATCGAAAAGGACATCGGCCGGCTGGGCATCGCCGCACGCGACGGCAAGCTGTCGGTCGCCGACATGCAAGGCGGGACGTTCACGATTTCCAATGGCGGCGTTTACGGGTCGCTGATGTCGACGCCAATCCTCAACGCTCCGCAGTCGGGCATTCTGGGCATGCACAAGATCCAGGACCGGCCTGTCGTGGTCGGCGGCCAGATCGTGATCCGGCCGATGATGTACCTGGCGCTCAGCTACGATCACCGCATCGTCGACGGCAAGGAAGCGGTGACCTTCCTGGTGCGCGTCAAGGAAAGCCTGGAGGATCCGGAACGGCTGGTGCTGGATCTCTAGGGTTGGTGCCGATCCGGCTTTTAAACGGTAGGCAAGGGGAAGGGATCTGCGCGGCAGAATGACGACTTATTCCCTTAGCCTTTCTAAGGTTCTTTCGATCGTATCGATCGCGGCCGGCATGGCGTTGGCCGTCGCTGGCGCTCATGCTGCCTGCCCGATCGAGCTCGCCGTCTATGGCGACACGCAGAGCGGCGCCGAGATCAATTTTACGCCGACCGGCACCTCGGCGTCCGTCACCAACACGTTCCGGATGATCCTCGACAACAATGTGGTGCTGAACGGTATCGTCATGTGGAACGAGGGCGTGTCGCGGCCGAACGGCGCGCTGATGTACAAATGCCCGGAGGGCGACGTCACCGGCGAGGAGCTTGCCGCCTGCACGCCCTGGCATGGTGTCATCTACACATCGGATGACAAGGGCAGCATCGGGCTGCTGCCGGCCGAAGGCGTCGTGGCGCCGAAGATGCTTATCCTGCCAGATCTCGGTCCGGCGCTGCGCCAATCCTCGGCCTATGGCGGCAGCGGGTTCTCGAAAGTGCCGTGGGATGCATTTACCTTGAAGGGGTGTCAGGAATGAGCGCGACGCAAAAAGTGCTGCTGGTCACCGGCGGCAGCCGGGGCATCGGTGCGGCGATCTGCCGGGTCGGCTCGAAGGCCGGCTACCGTGTCGCGGTCAACTACGCCTCGAACCGGGATGCCGCCGACGCACTGGTCGCCGAGATCAAGACCGGCGGCGGCGAGGTTTTTTCCGTCAAGGGCGATGTCGGCGCCGAGTCCAATATCGTGGCCATGTTCGGCGCTGTAGACCGCGCCTATGGCCGGCTCGATGCCTTCGTCAACAATGCCGGCATCGTCGACGTCAAGGCGCGCGTCGACGAGATGGATGTGGCGCGGCTCGAGCGCATGATGCGCATCAACGTCGTCGGCTCGTTCCTTTGCGCCCGCGAGGCGGTGAAGCGCATGTCGACCCGTCATGGCGGGTCGGGCGGATCCATCGTCAACATCTCGTCGGCGGCAGCGACATTGGGCTCGCCGGGCGAGTTTGTCGACTATGCCGCCTCCAAGGGTGCCATCGACACCTTTACCATCGGGCTCGCCCGTGAGGTCGCGCTGGAAGGCATCCGCGTCAATGCAGTGCGGCCGGGGCTCATCGATACCGAGATCCATGCCTCTGGCGGGCAGCCGGACAGGATAGAACGGTTCCGCGATTTATTGCCGATGAAAAGAGCGGGCACCGCGGATGAAGTCGCGGGTGCGGTTCTCTATCTTCTATCCGAAGCCGCGTCCTATACGACGGGCGCGATCCTGAATGTCAGCGGCGGCCGCTGAGCCCCAATCAAGAAGGACAGTATCATGGCTTATGACGTCGTCATCATCGGATCGGGACCAGGCGGCTATGTCTGCGCCATCAAGGCGGCGCAGCTCGGGCTGAAGGTCGCGGTGATCGAGAAGAACGCGACCTTCGGCGGCACCTGTCTCAACATCGGTTGCATCCCGTCCAAGGCGCTGCTCCATGCCTCCGAGATGTTCGCCGAGGCGGGGCATTCCTTCGACACGCTGGGCGTCGAGATACCGGCGCCGAAGCTGAACCTGAAGAAGATGATGGCGCACAAGGATGCGACGGTGTCTTCGAACGTCAACGGCGTCGCCTTCCTGTTCAAGAAGAACAAGATCGATGCGTTTCGCGGCACCGGCAAGGTGATCGCGGCTGGCAAGGTCTCGGTGACTGGCGAGGACGGCAAGGTCGAGGAGATCGAGACCAAGAACATCGTCATCGCCACCGGCTCGGATGTCGCCGGCATTCCCGGCGTCAAGGTCGACATCGACGAGAAGGTGATCGTGTCTTCGACCGGCGCGCTGTCGCTGGACAAGGTGCCAGGCCATCTGGTGGTGGTCGGCGGCGGTGTCATCGGGCTTGAGCTCGGCTCGGTGTGGGCGCGGCTTGGCGCCAAGGTCACCGTGGTCGAGTTCCTCGACACGATCCTGGGCGGGATGGACGGCGAGGTATCCAAGCAGTTCCAGCGGCTTTTGTCGAAGCAGGGTTTCGAGTTCAAGCTCGGCGCCAAGGTCACCGGCGTCGCCAAGGCGAAGAAGGGTGCCACCGTCACCTTCGAGCCGGTCAAGGGCGGTGCCGCCGAGACCATCGAAGCCGACGCGGTGCTGATTTCGACGGGACGCCGCCCCTATTCCGACAGCCTCGGGCTGAAGGAAGCCGGCGTCGAGGTCGACGAGCGCGGCCGGGTCAAGACCGATGGCCATCTCAGGACCAACGTTCCCGGCATCTATGCCATCGGCGATGTCATCGCCGGGCCGATGCTGGCGCACAAGGCCGAGGACGAGGGCGTGGCGGTGGCGGAAACCATTGCCGGCCAGGCCGGCCATGTGAATTACGACGTCATTCCAAGCGTCGTCTACACCAGCCCCGAAATTGCCTCGGTCGGCAAGACCGAGGAAGAGCTGAAGAAGGCAGGCATCGACTACAAGGTGGGAAAGTTTCCGTTCAGCGCCAATGGCCGGGCACGCGCCATGCTGCACACCGATGGTTTTGTGAAGATCCTCGCCGACAAGGCGAGAGACCGCGTGCTCGGCGTGCATATCGTCGGCTTCGGCGCCGGCGAGATGATCCACGAGGCGGCGGTGCTGATGGAGTTCGGCGGCTCGTCCGAGGATCTCGCCCGCACCTGCCACGCGCATCCGACGATGTCGGAAGCGGTGAAGGAGGCGGCGTTGGCAACGTTCTTCAAGCCGCTCCACATTTAGCTAAAAGCGACCAACGCTTCGTGGTCCCAGGGCGGAGCGGAGCGAGCGACGTCGCCGTGACCTGGCATCCATGCCGCGACGAAAGTGCGCCGCGGCGGTGCGGAATTCTGTTCCGCCACTCTTCTCGGCTGCGACATGAATCCTCGGGTGAAGCCGACGAGCGCGCGGCACTTTCGCCCCAAAGCAAAACGGCCCGCCTTTCAGCGGGCCGTTTGTATTTGATGTCGGGCCGATCTATTGGGCCGGCGCTGGGGCCGGTGCGGGTGCGGGCGCTGGCGCGGGTGCCGGGGCCGGGGCAGGCGCCGGTTCCGCAGGTGCAGGTGCGGGTGCAGGCGCGGGTTCGGCCGGCTTCATCGGTTCCGCCGGTGCGGGCGCGGGGGCCGGTGTGCTGGCCGCCGGCGGCTCGGCCGGTGCCGGGCGCTCACCACTTCTTCCGAAAACATAATACGCGACAACCGCCAGAATAACGACGACCAGTGCAATCAGCCAACCACTGCCGCCGCCGCCACTTGGCCTCGGAGTGTTGGTGGATGGATTGAACGGGTCGTTTGGATTCGGTGCGTTCGCCATAAAAGTGTCCTCCGTGGATGAAAAATATCAATCAACACCAATCAACGCGCAATCATCGAACTGGTTTCACGCTAGGGTTGGAAAACGCCAAAAACAAGGACAATCCTGCCTCTTCGGAGCCGGAATGGCGTCGTTTCGCCACGCAGTGCACCGAGTTTGTGCCTGCTATGGTCGTTTCGGAGGATTTTACCGTGATGAATCGCACAGCGCAGCCTGTCCCGAATCGCTACGACGCTCTTGCCGGAGCCCAGTTCGCCGACCGCTATGTGCTGATCACCGAAGGTCTTTCGTTGACCGCACTCGGTGCCGCCGAACGGGCTTTGGGGCGAACGCCGCGATGGGTCGGTAGGCTCACGGCGCTGCGCAACCTTGCCGTCAGGCCGTTCCGGCTGAAGACAGGCCTCGAACCCGCGGTGTTGCCGGCTGGCCGGATCGGAATCTTTCCGCTCATCAGCCAGTTTCCCGGCAAGGTCGTGCTTGGCCTCGACGATCGGCATCTCGATTTCCGCGTCCTGGTCGAAGTCAGGGATCTCGGCATGGGCCGGCAGGAGGTGGCCGCAACGACGGTCGTCAAGACGCACAATTGGCTCGGGCGCGCCTATCTGGCGATTATCATGCCGTTTCACCGGATCATCGTTCCGGCGATGCTGGCTCAGATCCTGGTCAAGTAAAGCTAAAGTCCGACAGGCGTGACGGTATAGCCGGCCTTGCGGAAATCCTCGACCAGGCCTTCGGGGCCGGGAAGGTGGAGGGCACCGACCGCCATGAAGGCATTGCCCCTGGCAAGGATCGGTTCGGCATGCTCGACCATCACCTTGTTGCGGCTGGTGATCATGGTTTCCTCGAACGCCGCATAGCCCGCGGGGTCGTCCTGTCCTTCTGGCATGGCCGCGCGAAACAGCGGCCAGAACATGCCGGTGTCGCCGCGCTGGTAGAGCACGATCATGGTTTCGTTGATGTCGTTGACCTTGTCGCCGAGCTTCAGCGTGTCGACGAGGCCCTTCATGTGAAAGGCCAGCGGCAGCGAGGCCATGGCGCGCAGCTGGCTTTCAGCCGTCTCCAACCCTTCCACCGGCTTGCCGGCAGCCTTTGCACCTTCCGCCAGCTTGACGTCGAGAACCGGTGCGCCACCGGACTGGCGGGCGAGCTCGCAGGCCGGCAGCGCCATCATGGCCGAGAGCATCCACGGCTTCATCTTGGCAACGGTCGCCGGCGGGATGCCGCGGGCGTCGAGGGCGGTGTTCATGGCCGCCGCATCGTCGGGCGACAGCAGCGACGCCAGCGTCGTGCTATCGGTGAACATCATCAGGTCCGGCTCCTTGAGCATCGCGACCATCATCTTCTGCTTGTCGAGCACGTCGGTGGTTTCGATAACGATGGTGCCGGCGGCGTCATAGGCCTTCTGGGCGTCCGGCGGCAGAGCGGTGACGCGCGGGTCGGTCATATGCATGGTGCCGAACAAGAAGGACGGCTTCTCGCCTGGCTTTTCCAGCTTCCACAACAGGCCTTTGCCATTCGGTGTGGCCGCGGCTTCCGCCTCGATCTTGCGGTAGGTCTCCGGATCGTCCTTCTGCAAGGCCGACAGCATGTCGGCGCCGGTGCAGGTCGGGATTTCGGCATGCGCCCTGCCGGTCGCGAACAGCAACACGGCGAGGAACGACAGAAAAAACAGGACGTTGAGCGCGACAAGCAGCTTCAGGGAGATGTGAGCCGCACGGTCGGCGATGGCGATGACGCGTTTCATGATCCTCTTCTAGGACCGAAAAGCGGCAAAACGGTTAATCGGAGCCGTGAAATTGTCTTTGACCGGTTCTGGTTTCTCGGCGCGGACGTTTGAGCCGCTTGCGTTGACGCACGGTATGCCTCGGCAATTGGTGGTAACCCCCACTTCGTCATCCACGGGCGGAGCAAGGAGCGCAGCGACGCAGCGCAGACCCGAGGATCCTGTATGTTGTTCCCATGCTATGTTTGAAGTGGGAAGGAGACCGAGAGGATCCTGGTCGCCTTTCACTTCAAAGCGCCACTATGGTGCAGAATTCTGCACCGCCGCATTCTTCGGCCAAGGTCCCGGCATGGATCCCAGGGTCTGCGCGCCGCTTCGCGTCGCTCCGCCCTAGGATGACGAATTTGGGGGCTTCCAGCGGTTATGCCCTTGGATGCGCCGCCTCATAGATCTCGAGCAGCCGCGCCGTGTCGACGCCGGTGTAGATCTGCGTCGTCGACAGGCTGGCGTGGCCCAAGAGCTCCTGGATGGTGCGCAGGTCGCCGCCGCGCCCCAGCAGATGCGTGGCGAAGGAATGGCGCAGCGCATGCGGCGTCGCGGTGGCGGGCAGGTTGAGCGCCGAGCGCAGTTTCGCCATGTCGCGCTGGACGATGGCCGGGTTGAGCGGGCCGCCACGGGCGCCACGGAACAACAGTCCCTTGGGGTCGAGATGATAGGGGCAGAGCCGGCGGTATTCGGCGATGGCCCGCAGCGCCACCGGCAGCACCGGCACCAGCCGCGTCTTGCCGCCCTTGCCGGTGACGCGCAGCACGGTGTCCGCCTCGGATGCCAGCTCGGCGCCGGCCAGCCCAAGCGCCTCGGAAATGCGCAGGCCCGAGCCGTAGAGCAGCGTCAGCACGGCGGCGTTGCGGGCAGCGATCCAGGGCTCTTCCGCCAATTGGCCTTCGACGGAAACGATATGCTTGGCATCGCTTGCCGTCAGCGGCTTGGGCAGCGATTTGGGCTGGCGCGGCGCGCGAAGTGCTGCCGCACCCGCGGCATTGGCAAGACCGCGCCGCTCGAGGAAACGCAGCAGCGAACGGATGCCGGCGAGACCCCGGCCGAGCGTGCGGGCGCCGGCGCCGGCGTTGCGCCGTGCAGCGAGAAAGCCGCGCAGATCGGCCGGGCGCAGGTTGGCGATGTCCGAAATGCCGGGAGAGCCGCCGCAATGGCCGGTGAGGAAATGCAGGAACTGGCGCGTGTCGCGCTCATAGGCTCCCACCGTCTCGGGCGACAGCCGACGTTCTCGCGCGAGCATCTTCAGCCAGCTTTCGCGTGCCGCCTGGAGGTCGGGTTTGGCCGGGATAAGGAATTCCTGCATGGCGTGCTTCCAATCGTTGTTTCATGCATGTCGTCGTCCCCAAAACCGGAGCCACTTTTGGGCGACATGCATTGGCGGCCATTTTCCGGCAGCCTGGTTAGGAAGCGGTGAAGAGCGCGTCATTGAAATGACGAACGGGGAGCGTTAGAGCAAAGCCAAAGGATGTCGCGCCATGAGCAAGCCCCAGAACCCTGTCCAGATGGCCGTGATCGGCGCCGCCCACGGCATCAAGGGCGAATTGCGGGTGAAGACCTTCACCGGTGAGCCGCTGGCGCTGGCCGATTACGGGCCGCTCTATGACAAGGACGGCCGCGCCTTCCAGATCATCGACATCAGGCCCGCCAACACCGTCGTCGTGGTTCGCTTCAAGGGCATTGCCGACCGCAACGCGGCGGAGGCGCTTGCCGGCACGGAGCTGTTCGTCGACCGCTCGGTGCTGCCGGACGACGGCGAAGAAGACGAATTCTATCATGCCGACCTTGTCGGCCTGGAAGTCCGGGACGACACGGGTGCTGTGCTCGGTAAGGTGGTCGCGGTGCATAATTTCGGCGGCGGCGACATTCTCGATGTAACATTGGGCGGGCGCAAGGGCGTGCTGATTCCGTTCACGCAGGCCGCCGTGCCACAAGTGTCGATCGCCGAAGGCTTCGTCCGTGTCGACCCGGCGGCGGCCGGGCTGGTCGAGGACGAGGATGGCGATGGCCCGCGCGAAGAAGACTTCGACCCGAAGGGCAGGCCGCGCGGACCGAGCGACGCCGGGGGCAACCGGTGAGTTTTTTCGCCTCGGTGCTGACGCTCTATCCCGAGATGTTCCCGGGCGCGCTCGGCCTGTCGCTGGCCGGGCGTGCGCTCGAGGCCGGCACATGGTCGCTGGAGGTGATCCAGATCCGCGACTTTGCCACCGACCGCCACCGCACCGTCGATGACACGCCTGCCGGCGGCGGCGCCGGCATGGTGATGCGCGCCGACGTGCTGGCGAAAGCCATAGATCACACCTCGCCGCCAGGCGATTTGCGGCCGCGGCTGCTGATGAGTCCGCGTGGCAGGCCACTGACCCAGGCCCGCGTGCGCGAACTGGCCGCCGGTCCTGGTGCCGTCATCGTCTGCGGGCGTTTCGAAGGCGTCGACCAGCGGTTGATCGAAGCGCGTGGCCTGGAAGAGGTTTCGATCGGCGATTTCATCCTCTCCGGCGGTGAACCGGCGGCACTCGTGCTGCTCGATGCGGTGGTGCGGCTGTTGCCCGGCGTGATGGGCAATGCTGTATCGGGCGAGGAGGAGAGTTTCGAGAACGGCCTGCTCGAACATCCGCACTACACGCGGCCGCAGGAGTTTGAAGGCCGCGAGATTCCCGAGGTGCTGATTTCGGGCAACCACAAGAAGATCGCTGCCTGGCGGCGGGCTCAGTCCGAAGCGCTGACGAGGGAGAGGCGGCCTGATTTGTTGGGCGCCGCTGCTCAGCCTTTCCAAAAGTAATAGAAGGCCAAAAAGAGGCCGACGGCGACGACGAAGCCGCGCACCGCGTTTTGTGGCACGCGCTTGGCGATCCAGACGCCCGCATAGCCGCCAAGCGCGCCGCCCGGGATCATGATGATCGCCTGAGGCCAGGCGACGACGCCGCCCGAGACGAAGACGACGATCGCGACAGCGGCGATGACCATGGCCAGCATGTTCTTCAGTGCGTTCAGCCGGTGGTAGTCGCCGGCTTGTGTGAGGCCGAGCGTTGCCAGCATCATCACGCCCATGCCGGCGCCGAAGAAGCCGCCATAGATGGCGGTGGCGAACTGCGCCAGCGAACCGGTGAGTGACCCCACCGACGCTTCATGGCCGGGTTTTGGCGCGGGCTTTAGCCAGGGCCCTGCGGCGAACAGGGCCGTCGCGCCCAACAGCAGCCATGGCACCAAGGCGCGAAACGACGGGTTGTCCAGCGCCAGCAGGATCGGCGCGCCGGCCAGCGCGCCGGTCGCCGAGATCAGGCACAGCACAAGCGCGCCGCGCCAGAAATGCCTGATGTCAGCCGAGTAGGCGAGCGTCGAGGTGATGTAGCCTGGAAATTGCGTGACCGAGGAGGTGGCGTTGGCGACGATCGGCGGCAGGCCGACCAGTGTCATGGCACCGAATGTGATGAAGGTGCCGCCACCGGCGACCGCATTGGCGGCGCCTGACAGAAAGCCCGCCAGGAACAGCAGGATGGCATCGAAGACAGACATGGGGGTGGCCGCTCAAAACTGTGTTGTCGCAGCCTTAGGAGGCCTGAGGGACCGGAGCAACCCGGCACGGCAAGATTACGATGGTGCCATGCGAGCAGAAAAATGCGCGGCCAAGGCGTGACAAAGCCGCGAAATAGCTGTATGTGCCCGCCCGTACCGGCCAGAGAGAATCTGCCGGACCCGTCAACAATGACGGTGTAGTCGCCCCTGCCCGATGTTTCAAAGACAAATGTCTCGAACAAAGGGCATAGCCGAGCGGTCAATGGAACTGCAAGGCGAGTGTCGGACGCTCTGACTGTCGGAAGAACAAGAAGTGGACTATTGAGATGGATATTCTCCGTCAGCTCGAGGCCGAACAGGCCGCCAAGATCGAAGCCAAGCGCAAGCTTCCCGAATTCCAGCCCGGCGACACAGTGCGCGTCCAGGTCCGCGTGACCGAAGGCACCCGCACCCGCGTCCAGGCTTATGAGGGCGTCGTCATCGCCCGCGCCGGTGCCGGCTTCCAGGAGAACTTCACCGTTCGCAAGATTTCCTACGGCGAAGGCGTCGAGCGCGTGTTCCCGGTCTACTCGCCGATGATCGAAGGCGTCGAGATCGTGCGCCGCGGCAAGGTGCGTCGCGCCAAGCTCTATTACCTGCGCGATCGTCGCGGCAAGTCGGCCCGTATTTCGGAAAACACCGGCGTGCGCGCCCGCAAGCTGAACGACGAGGAGCGCGATGCGCTGAACGCCGAGAAGGCCCGCATCGAGGCCGAGAAGGTGGCAGCCGCCGAGGCTCTGGCCGTCGAGAAGGCCGCCCAGGACGCCGCCGAGAAGAAGGCCGCCGCCGAGGCAGCTGAAGCCGCCAAGGCAGCGGAAGCAGCCACCGCCGAATAAGATTTTCGACGAGCATGTTCAAAAAGGCGGCTTCGGCCGCCTTTTTCGTTCCCGGGGAACGGTTTTGGGCCTGGCAGGAAATTCCCGGTTGACTCGATTTATGTCGTGTACTAAACAATCGTACACTATTTAAATGGAGAAGTGAGATGCCTGCATTGTATTCCACCCAAGCCCGCGCCGTCGGCGGCCGCGCCGGCCATGTCCAGAGCGATGATGGCCTGCTCAGCCTCGACCTTGCCATGCCCAAGGAGCTTGGCGGCAAGGGCGGCGCCACCAATCCCGAGCAGCTTTTCGCCGCCGGCTATGCCGCCTGCTTCGAAAGCGCCATGCGCTTCATCGCCGGCAAGCAGAAGCTGCCGCTGCAGGACGCTTCGGTGACGGCCAATGTCAGCCTGCACAGCAATGCGCAGGGCGGATTTGTACTTGGCGTATCGCTCGCGGCGGAAACGAAAGGTCTTGATCAAACAGCGGCGGAAGCGCTTGTATCGGCGGCGCACCAGGTTTGCCCCTATTCCAACGCCATCAAGGGCAACATCGAAGTGGCGCTTTCGGCAAAGGCGCTTCCGGCAAAGGCAGCATGACCGCGGAAACGACAACCAGGTCCAAGCAAACCCCGGCGCAATTCGCCGGGGCGGCAAAACTCGACCAACAGCTCTGCTTCGCGCTCTATTCGGCAAGTGGACTGATGACGCGGCTGTATCGGCCGCTGCTCGATCCGCTCGGCCTGACCTATCCGCAATATCTGGCCATGCTGGCGCTGTGGGAACGGGCACCAAGCACGGTGGGCGAGCTTGGCGAAGCGCTCGGGCTCAATTCGGCGACATTGACGCCGCTGCTCAAGCGGCTGGAGGCAGGTGGCCTGGTCACGCGCCGTCGCGATCCCGCCGACGAGCGCCGCGTTCTGGTCGAGCCGACGGCGAAGGGCCAGGCACTGCGCGAGCAGGCCAGAAGCGTGCCGGCGGCGATGCTGTGCAATCTGCCGCTGGAAGCCGACGAATTGAAATCCCTGCACCGCACCCTGACGCGGTTCGTCTCCGGCTTGCGCAAGGCGGATCCCGGCACCGCGAACCAGAGCTGATCGCCGCCGCGGCACTGTTCCTTCTCGAATTGCGGGATTGAAGGTATTGGATTCCGCTTTCGCGTGCACTGACGCAGCGGAGCGTCTTGCATGACGCTTGCGGAAAGCTAAAGTCGGCGCCGGATTTTCCTGCAAGCCCGGCCATGCCCGGGTCATTCAATTCCCGGGGAGTGTGTCATGACCAAATCGAAACTGCTGCTGGCAGGCCTGCTTGCCCTCGTCCTGGCGCCCGTTGCCGCCTTCGCGCAGGCGCTTCCCGATCTCGGCGGCAAGAAAGTGGTGGTGGTGACCGAAAACGCCTATCCGCCGCTGCAGTTCATCGACGCCAAGACCGGCAAGCAGATCGGCTGGGAATATGACGCGATGAACGAGATCGCCAAGCGGCTCAATTTCACGGTCGAGTACCAAAACACCTCCTGGGACGCGATGATCCAGGCGGTTTCCGACAACCAGTACAACATCGGCATGACCGGCATCACCATCAAGGACGACCGCAAGGAGAAGGTCGATTTCTCCGACCCCTACATGCGTTCGGAACAGTTCATGCTGGTGCGCGGCGATGAAAGCCGCTTCACCGACGCCAAGACCTTCGGCGCCTTCAAGGACGGGCTGGTCGGCGCGCAGGCCGGCACCACGCCCTTCTACACCGCCGTCTACAGCGTGCTCGACGGCAACGAGCAGAACCCGCGCATCAAACTGTTCGAGACGTTTGGTGCGACGGTGCAGGCGCTGAAATCCGGCGACGTCGATGTCGTGCTGACCGACGGCACCGCGGGCAAGGGCTATGTCGATGCTTCCGAAGGCAAGCTGAAGCTGATCGGCGGGCCGCTCGGCACCGAGGATTTTGGCTTTATCTTCCCGAAGGGTTCGGATTTGGTGAAGCCGGTCAACACGGCCATCGCCGCGTTGAAGGCCGACGGGACGCTCGAAGCGCTGAACAAGAAGTGGTTTCTTGATTATAAGATGGGGCAGTAGGCCCTGTTGCCGCTTTCGCTAATCGCAAACGCCAAGCAACAGGCGTGGTTGGCAAAGCTGCCAATCTCCCCCCTTGCGGACCCCCGCAAAGGGGGAGATAGGCTGCCCTTGCGAGGGCAGCCGTTCACCAGCGTTGGGAATTGATGCCCCCCGCTTCCTCCAAAGCCGACTTCCCCTGGTGGCTCGTCGTTGCCGTAGCCATCGCGATCGCGGTGGCCGTCTTCGTCGCCACCAGCGACCTCTACGCCCAGGTCTTCGCCACCGTTGCCAAGGGCATCGGCATCACCATCTTCGTCACCGTGATCGCCTTCGTGCTGGCCTCGGTCATTGGCCTCGGTATCGCGCTGATGGGAATGTCCGGCTCGCGTTTGATGCGCCAGATCGCGCGCTTCTATGTCGAGATCATCCGTGGCGTGCCGATCCTGGTGCTGTTGTTCTGGATCGCCTTTGTCGGTGCACCGGCTTTCGTCGCGGCCTGGAACGCGCTGACCGCGCCGCTGCAAAACGCCGGCCTGTTCGGCGAGCTTCTGGTGCGCGACGTTTCGCTGCTGTGGCGCGCCATCATGGCGCTGACCATCGGCTATTCGGCCTTCATCTCGGAGGTTTTCCGGGCCGGCATCCAGGCGGTGGAGAAAGGACAGATCGAGGCGGCGAAGGCGCTCGGGTTGAGCCGGGCGCAGCGCTTCCGGCTGATCGTGTTCCCACAGGCCATCCGCACCATCCTGCCGCCGCTCGGCAATGATTTCGTCGCTCTGGTCAAGGATTCCTCGCTGGTCTCGGTGCTCGGGGTCGCCGACATCACGCAGATGGGCAAGGTCTATGCCGCCGGCTCGTTCCGCTTCTTCGAGACCTATTCGATCGTGGCCTATATCTATCTCATCCTGACGATAGGCCTGTCCTTGGCCTTGCGGGCACTGGAACAGCGACTGCATCGTCAGCACGAGCAATAGTTTTCGGGCCAGGACGGCGCTACGATCCTTACCGGCATATTCGTTGAGGAGGTCCCATGATTGTCGACAAAGCCAATGCGGCGCTGGATTCGGTCTATACGGCCGACACGCCGGAGGCGCTTGAAGAGGCCTATGCCGCATGGGCCGCGACCTACGACAGCGAAACCGCGTCGCTCGGGTATCTCCTGCCTTTCCTGATCGCCGCCTGGGTGGCGCGCCATGTGCCGGCGGGCGATGGGCCCTTGCTCGATGCCGGCTGCGGCACCGGCCTGTCGGGGCCGTCGCTGAAGGCACTCGGCTACCGCGACATTGCCGGGCTCGACCTTTCCGACGACATGCTGAAGATCGCCGGCAGCCGCAATGCCTACAGCGAGCTGAAACAGGCGATGCTCGGCGGTCCGCTGCCATGGCCGGACGGCCATTTCCGCGCCTTCTTCTCGACCGGCGTGTTCACCATCAGCCACGCGCCGGCATCCGGCCTGCACGAACTGGTGCGCATTACCGGCCAGGGCGGGCATGCGATCTTCACCGTGCGCGACCAGGTGTTTGAGAGCGGCGGCTTTCAGGCCGTGTTCGACGAGCTGGAACAGATGAAAAAATGGCGGGCGGTCGAGCAAAGCCCATGGTTCCGCTGCTATGCGATCGCCGAGCCGGATGCGTTGGTGAAGACTTTTGTGTTCGAAATCCTGTAGCGGAGTGAAGCCTGGTCTTCGGCATCCAAGCACCCATCGGCCGGAACTATGGGCAAGTCAGTGCGTTCCGAAAGCGTGAGGCTGCGCCTCACTGCGAAAGCGGGTTATGGCGCCGCCGCGGTAATTCGGCACAAGAGGAGAAGGCTGAATGGCGTCCGTCCGTTATATCGTTGCCGACATAGACAAGGCGGTAGAATTTTACCGAGATAATCTCGAATTCAAGGTCGAAATGCACAATCCTGGCAAGTTCGCGGCGCTGCTTCGCGACGACCTTACCCTGTATCTCAGCGCTCCAGGTGCGGGAAGCGGTGGTCAGGCCGGCGGTGATCCGGAGCCAGGCGGGTGGAACAGGTTCATGGTCGTAACCAAGGGGCTCGATGCCCTGATCAACCGATTGCGCGCGGCCGACGTGACGTTCCGCGGGAACATCAGCGATGGCGGTGCGGGCCGGGCTATTCTGCTTGAAGATCCGTCGGGCAACGTCATTGAGCTGTTCGAATTCAAGAAGGACAGACAGTGATCCCCCCATTTCGTGGGGCGAGGAACCAGGTTCCGCGAAGGCACGCAATTGCCGAAAAGCCAAAACATTGGTATGAGCCACGCCATGGAAGAGCTTTTTGGCGATCCGGCCTATAAGGGGTTCGTGCTGCAGGACAGGAAACGCCTGCCGTCGCGCTTCTCCGCGCGCGTGTCCGGGGCGCTGACCAGCCGGCTTAGCTAGGCCGACCTGTCCAGGTCGTTTCGCCGGGCCGAAAGTCAGGCGTATGCTCTTTCCCATTCTCATATCGACGGATTTACGCACATGAGCGCACCGCGCACCCTCTACGACAAGATTTTCGACGACCATGTCGTCGACCGCCAGGATGACGGCACCTGCCTGCTCTATATCGACCGCCACCTCGTCCATGAAGTGACCAGCCCGCAGGCTTTCGAAGGCCTGCGCATGACCGGCAGAAAAGTCCGGCATCCGGAAAAGACGCTGGCCGTGGTCGATCACAATGTGTCGACCTCGCCCGAGCGCAAGTTCGGCATCAAGAACGAGGAAAGCCGCATCCAAGTCGAGGCGCTGGCCAAGAACGCCAAGGATTTCGGCGTCGAATATTATTCCGAGAACGATATCCGCCAGGGCATCGTCCACATCATCGGTCCGGAGCAGGGTTTCACCTTGCCCGGCATGACCATCGTCTGCGGTGACAGCCACACCTCGACCCATGGTGCTTTCGGAGCATTGGCGCACGGCATCGGCACGTCCGAGGTCGAGCATGTGCTGGCGACGCAGACGCTGATCCAGCGCAAGGCCAAGAACATGCTGGTGCGCGTCGACGGCCAGCTGCCGGAAGGCGTCACCGCCAAGGACATCATCCTGGCGATCATCGGCGAGATCGGCACCGCCGGCGGCACCGGCTATGTCATCGAATATGCCGGCGAGGCGATCCGTGCGCTGTCGATGGAAGGCCGCATGACGATCTGCAACATGTCGATCGAAGGCGGCGCGCGCGCCGGCCTGATCGCCGCCGACGAGACGACCTTCGCCTATGTCAAGGACAAGCCGCGCGCCCCGAAGGGCGCGGCCTGGGATGCGGCGCTCGAATACTGGAAGACGCTGCAGTCCGACGAGGGCGCGCATTTCGACAAGGTGATCGTGCTCGACGCGGCCAAGCTGCCGCCGATCGTCTCCTGGGGCTCGTCGCCCGAGGATGTCGTGTCGGTGCAAGGCATCGTGCCGAACCCGGAAGACATCACCGATGAAAACAAGCGCACCTCCAAGCAGCGCGCGCTCGACTATATGGGGCTGACGCCGGGCACCAAGATCACCGATATCTCGCTCGATCGAGTCTTCATCGGCTCCTGCACCAATGGCCGTATCGAGGACCTGCGCGCCGTTGCCAAGGTGGTCGAAGGCAAGACGGTCAGCCCGCATGTCGATGCGATGATCGTGCCGGGTTCCGGCCTGGTCAAGGAACAGGCGGAAGCCGAAGGCCTCGACAAGATCTTTATCGCCGCCGGCTTCGACTGGCGCGAGCCGGGTTGCTCGATGTGCCTTGCCATGAACGACGACCGGCTGAAGCCGCATGAGCGCTGCGCCTCGACCTCGAACCGAAATTTCGAGGGACGCCAGGGTTTCAAGGGCCGCACCCATCTGGTGTCGCCGGCGATGGCGGCGGCGGCGGCGATCGCAGGGCACTTCGTCGACATCCGCGAGTGGAAATAGCAGGAAGCGCCGGCTTCGTGCGAATACCAGGCCCCGGAGCGCTTTGCGGCTCCGGGGCTTTTTTTAACCGGTTCGTTCACATATTCGCCTTCGCTTAACCGCTTGTTTGCGCTTGCGCTCTAAGTCTTTCCCGACGTAAGCGGGGAAATCACAGTCGTTTGGACACGGGCCTGCTCATAGCGCTGCTCAACCCGACGATAGCGTTGGCGCTCGGCGCCGCGTTCCTCGTGCTATGGTCCTATCAACGCCACCGCCCCTATCTGGCTGTGCTGGCGATCTGCTACGGTCTTTCGGCGGTAGGCTTCCTGCTGCAGTATTTTACCTTGCCGATCGGCATGCCGCTGACCAAGCTGGCTTCGAACATCTGCTTCACCATCGCCGGCTGCTGCCTGTCCAGCGCCATCGTCCATCGCCATGGCCGCAAGGTGCCCTATGTGGGGATTGGCGTGTTGGCGGGCGGCGGCCTGGCGTCGTTTTGCTGGTTCCTGTTCGTCGCGCCGGATCTCACCTGGCGCATCCTGGCGATGAATTTCGCTTTCGGCGGTATCAGCCTTCTGGTCGCCGCCGAACTGCGCCCGGTGCGCAACAACGGTCCGACCGAAAAAATCCTGTTCGTGCTGTCGCTGCTGTCGGGCGTCAACTTCTTCGTGCGCACCCTTGTCGTCGTCATCGCGCACGGGCCCTTCACCAGTTATGACGGTTTCTATGGCTCGTCCTACTGGACGACGGCGCTTCTGTCGCACGCGCTGCTGTCGCTGCTCATTGCACTGTGCCTGTTCTCCGCCGCCGCGCTCGACGTGATGAAAGCGTTGAAGACCGAGACCTATACCGACCCGCTGTCGGGCCTGCTCAACCGGCGTGGCTTCGAGGAACGCGGCATGCTGCTCCTGCGGCACTGCGCCACGGCCCGTTTCCCGGTCGCGCTGGTGCTGGCCGACCTCGATCATTTCAAGGCGCTCAACGATGCGCACGGGCATGCGTCGGGCGATCGGGTGATTGCCGATTTCGCAGCCAAGCTTCGGTCGGCGGCGGGTGCGCGCGGTGTTGCCGGGCGTATCGGCGGCGAGGAATTCGCCGTGCTGCTGCCGCTCACCGATCTCGCCGCCGCGCGGCTGTTCGCCGAGGCGGTGCGCACGGTTTATTCGGCCGGTCATGTCGACGGGCTTCCTGCCGGGACGAAGGTGACAGCCAGCTTCGGCGTGGCGGCGCGCAGCGGTGACGAGACGCTGGAGCCGCTGATGCGCCGTGCCGACGACGCGCTCTACAAGGCCAAGAAGAATGGCCGCGACAGCGTGCGCCTGTCCTATGAGAGGCCGGAAACGGCGTTCGTGCCGGCGTCGCTCAAGACAGGCTGACCCTGTCCAGACGAGTTGGCGTTAACGTCTTCTTCGCCCGTCGATGCTTAGCTGTCGGGACGGGTGCGGGAAGAACATGAGCGGCGCCAACTTCATCCTGTTGATCAATTTGTCGGTTGCCGGCCTGCTGGCGGCATCCTTCATGGCGGTCGCGTTTCATGACGTCGGCCGTGCGCCGGCGCGTTTGCTGGCGTTTGGCTACCTGCTGGGCATGGCCTATTCGGCGATCGAATTCAGCATTCCCGCTTTCTCCGACGCGCGGCTCCCGGTCGTTGCCGCCTTCGCGGTTTTCCTTGGCGCGACCATTGCGGTCAATGGCGGACTTGCCCGCAAATACGGCGTGACGCCGCCCTGGCTGCCGATGCTGTTGTCCCTGGTCGCCTCGGCCATAGCTGTGTATTTCGTGCAGGACCTGCCGCGCCAGTCGCTGGTGCGCATGATTGCCTACCAGCTTCCCTATGCGGTCATGCAGTTCGTCGGGTTGGCCATCGTCTGGTCGTCGAGGCAAAGCCTCGCCCGTCTCGACCGCATCCTGATGGCGGTGCTGGCGGCCTGCGGCCTGCAGTTTGCCTCCAAGCCGTTCATCGCGCATGCGCTGGGCGGCTGGGGCGCCAATCCGCAAGCCTATCTGCAAAGCAGCTACGCGCTGGTGTCGCAGTCGCTCGGCACTGTGTTTGCGCTGGCGCTGGCGCTGCTGATGCTGGCCATCCTGGTCCGCGACGTGCTTGCCGAAGTGACGTCGAAATCGGAGACCGACACGCTTTCGCGCCTGCTCAACCGCGGCGGCTTCACCCGCCATGCGGAGCTGGCGGTGCTGGGCGCGATGCGGCAAGGCGTGCCGGTCGCCCTGGTCATCGCCGACCTCGATCACTTCAAGAGCGTCAACGACAGTTTCGGCCACGCGTCCGGCGACCGGGTGATCGAGACCTTCGCCGGCTTCCTGCGCGAGGCGGCCGCCGGCCATCATGTCGCCGGCCGCGTCGGCGGCGAGGAGTTCGCCATCATGCTGCCGGGAACCAATCTTGCCGCCGCCCGGCTGTTCGCCGAGGGCACGCGCAGTGCTTTCGGCGCGCTGCCCATCGACGGGCTGCCGGCGGACAACCGCTGCACCGCGAGCTTCGGCGTCGCCGAGCTTCATCCGAGCGAAGACTTTGCCGATCTGATGCGGCGCGCCGACCAGGCGCTTTACCAGGCGAAGAATGCCGGGCGCGATTGCGTACGCGTCTCCGCCGGGCCGGCCGGCAACGGGTCGTCAGCCGGGATGGAAGCCAGAGCAATTCCAGGAAAAGTGTGAAACGGTCTTCCCGGGAAAAGCGCCTAGCGCTTTCCTCTGAGAAAGGAGCCTAGCGCTTTCCCCTGGGAATCGCGTCCAAACGAAGAGTCTAGCGGCAGGGGCTGAGTTCCGGCATCTCGCCGTCGGAAAGGCCGTACATATAGGAGCGGCCCTTCACCAACACCGGCGGCCGGTAGCAATCGCTGTAGCCTGATATCTCGTCGGCTTCGTTCTCGTAGATCACCTTGGGCTGGCCGGCGCTGGTGTAGTCGGACAGTTGCTTGGCCAGCCTGCCTTTGCCGACGAGAATGCGCTTGTAGCCGGCGGCGCTGTCGATGACGAGATTGCCGAAGGAATCGGCGTAGACGCGATCCTGATGACGTGTTCCGGCGAGCGCGGGCGCTGCCGGGCCGACGACCGATGCCGCCACTATGAGCGCCGCAAGGCGCGACCTGCCCGAATTCGAACGCATGGCGTCCTCCGTGTCTTGAGGAAAGCCTCCTCGAATCGGAAATTAACGCTTTCTTAACCTTTGTTAAGAGGCTGACGCGCTTCGCGGTGATGTCTCGGTAAACATGGTTAATATCCGTTAATATCCGACTGGATGGAAAGCCCGGTGGCCATCATTCGGCCATGCTTGGCCGCACCATCGCGGTCGGCGTCCGTCTCGGCGTCGGGATGACCTTGATCTTGGCAAAGCATCGCGGCTGATTCGCCGCGCGGGAGGACAGCCTATGGCGCTAGGCCGGACGTTTCGGGCAACGCTTGCCCTTTCGCCGCTTCTGATCGCCATGGCCTGCGTGCCGCAGGGCAACGAGCCCAAGGCCGGCAACAAGATCGCCGCATTGGCTTCGCCGGCACTCTCGGCGGGTGGCACCGTCACCGACGTGACCGCGCCGCAGCCGCGTACCGCGACCTACAGCTGTGCCGACGGCGGCAGGATAACCATCGAGAATCTCGGTACCTCGGTGCATGTCGCCGGTTCCGACGGCGCCAGCGAGGATCTGCAGGCCTCGCCGGCCAACCAGAACAGCCGTTACGAGCAGGCGCATGACGCGATTGTGATCGACGGTCGCGAGGCGCTGGTCATGAAGGCGGGCTCGACGCCGGTGACCTGCAAGCGCTAGCGCGAATCTCAATACGGCCAGCCTTGGGCCAGACATGCTGCACTGCAGCGATATCGAGCCGGCTTCAGATCATGAGCGCCTAATCGATTGAAGCCCGAGCCAGATTTTTAGTCAGACTAAATTACGTTTTCGAAACGGTTTTCCGGCTTTGACGCGGTGCAAAAAGAGCATTAGAAACCGGCTGTCCGAAGTCGCAGCCGGAAGCGGCAATGCCGCATTTCCACCTGAGGCAGGAGACGCCGAACTGGGGGAGCCATGAGCAAATCACCAGCCACCCGCGCCAGACCTCTTTCGCCGCACCTCACGGTGTACCGGCCGCCGATCACGATGACGATGTCGATCATCCATCGTATTACCGGCGGCGCGCTGTATTTCGGCACGCTGCTGGTCGCGCTGTGGCTGATGGCGGCGGCAAGCTCACAGGCGACCTTCGACTGGGTCAGCTGGGCCTTCGGCACCTGGCTCGGCCGGTTGATCCTGTTCGGTTACACCTGGGCGCTGATGCATCACATGCTGGGTGGCGTGCGCCATCTGGTCTGGGACACCGGCGCCGGCCTCGAGAAGCACTCGGCCTCGAAGATCGCCTGGGCGACGCTGGCCGGATCGATCCTGCTCACGCTGCTGATCTGGATCGCCGGCTATATGGCGCGAGGAGCCTGATCATGAGCGGCAACAACTCCGACATGCGCACGCCGCTGGCGAAGGTCCGCGGCCTCGGGTCCGCCCGCGAGGGCACCGGACATTTCTGGCGCCAACGCCTGACCGCGATCGCCAACATCCCACTGATACTGTTCTTCGTCGGCTTCCTGATCGCGCTCAACGGCGCAAGCTATGCCGAAGTGCGGACAGCGCTCGCCAACCCGTTCGTGGCGCTGGTGATGGCCCTGGTGCTCGTCTCCGGGCTCACCCATATGCGGCTCGGCATGCAGGCGATCATCGAGGATTACGTGCATGGCGAGGGCATCAAGCTGGCGCTGATCGCGCTCAACACATTTTTTCCCATAGCGGTCGGCGTCGCTTCGATCTTCGCCCTGCTCAAGCTGACATTCGGAGGCTGAGTTGGCCAAGGACGCAAAACAAGCCAACAGCGCTGGCTACACTTATGTCGACCACAAGTTCGACGTGGTGGTCGTCGGTGCCGGCGGTGCCGGCCTGCGCGCCACGCTCGGCATGGCCGAACAGGGCCTGCGCACCGCCTGCATCACCAAGGTGTTCCCGACCCGCTCGCACACGGTGGCGGCGCAAGGCGGCATCGCCGCTTCGCTTGCGAACATGGGACCCGACAATTGGCAATGGCATCTCTTCGATACCGTCAAGGGTTCGGATTGGCTGGGCGACATCGACGCGCAGGAATACATGGTCCAGCAGGCGCCCGCCGCCGTCTACGAACTCGAACATTACGGCGTGCCGTTCTCGCGCACCGAAGAAGGCAAGATCTATCAGCGGCCGTTCGGCGGCATGATGATGAATTTCGGCGAAGGCCCTCCGGTGCAGCGCACCTGCGCCGCCGCCGACCGTACCGGCCATGCCATGCTGCATACGCTCTACGGCCAGTCGCTGAAGCACAACGCGCAGTTCTTCATCGAGTATTTCGCGCTCGACCTGATCATGGAGCCGGACGGCACCTGCACCGGCGTCGTCGCCTGGAACCTCGATGACGGCACCATCCACCGCTTCTCGGCCAAGATGGTGGTGCTGGCGACGGGCGGCTATGGCCGCGCCTATTTCTCGGCGACCTCGGCGCACACCTGCACCGGCGACGGCGGCGGCATGGCGGCACGTGCCGGCTTTCCGCTGCAGGACATGGAGTTCGTGCAGTTCCACCCGACCGGCATCTATGGCGCCGGCTGCCTGATCACCGAAGGGGCGCGCGGCGAGGGCGGCTATCTCGTCAATTCCGAAGGCGAGCGCTTCATGGAGCGCTACGCGCCGTCGGCCAAGGACCTTGCCTCGCGCGACGTCGTCTCGCGATGCATGACGCTGGAAATCCGCGAAGGCCGCGGCGTCGGCCCGAAGAAGGACCACATTTTCCTGCACCTCGACCACCTCGATCCTGCCGTTCTGCACGAGAGGCTGCCGGGCATTTCGGAATCGGCCAAGATCTTCGCCGGCGTCGACCTGACCAAGGAGCCGATCCCGGTGCTGCCGACGGTGCACTACAATATGGGCGGCGTGCCGACCAATTACTGGGGCGAGGTGCTCAACCCGACAACGCTCAATCCCGACCAGGTGTCGCCGGGGCTGATGGCGGTCGGCGAGGCCGGCTGCGCCTCGGTGCACGGCGCCAACCGGCTCGGTTCGAACTCGCTGATCGATCTTGTGGTGTTCGGCCGCGCGGCGGCGATCCGCGCGGGCCAGGTCATCGACCGCAATTCGGCGATCCCTTCGCCCAATGAGGCCTCGGTCGAAAAGATCATGGACCGCTTCGATCGGCTGCGCCACGCCAACGGCTCGACGCCGACCGCGGTACTGCGTGAGAAGATGCAGAAGGCGATGCAGGAAGACGCTGCGGTGTTCCGCACCCAGGAATCGCTGGACAGTGGCTGCGAACGCATTTCCCGGATCTGGGGCGAGCTCAAGGACATAAAAGTGTTCGATCGCTCGATGATCTGGAATTCCGATCTGGTCGAGACGCTGGAATTGGAAAACCTAATGGCCAACGCCATCACCACGGTCCACGGCGCCGCGGCGCGCAAGGAGAGCCGTGGCGCGCATGCGCGGGAGGATTTTTCGGCGCGCGACGACAAGGTCTGGCGCAAGCACACTCTTGCCAAGGTGAGCGAAGACGGCGAGGTGACGCTCAGCTATCGGCCCGTGCACACCGAACTGCTGCTAAAGGAAGAAAATGGCGGTATCAACCCGGCCAAGATCGCACCGAAGGCCAGGGTGTATTGACGATGGCGCCGACGGCCGCGGGATATTCCGACACGCCCCTTCCGGCCAAGCTCGGCCTGAAGGACGGCATGACCGCCGCCTTCATCGCGCTCCCCCACGACCTTGACGATCTCATGGAAGCCGCGAATTTCTCTTCAGTCGACCGGCTGGCCGATTGGTCGCGGATTTCAGGCATTCGGCTGAAATATGACGCCGTCCATGCCTTCACCCGGCAGCGTGCCGAGATCGAGGATCGCCTCGGTGATGTCGAGGCGGCGATCAAGCGCGACGGCATGGTCTGGGTATCCTGGCCTAAAAAGGCATCGAAGGTGGCTACCGACGTCACCGAAGGCGTCGTTCGCGCCGAGGCGCTGAAGCGCGACCTTGTCGACGTGAAGGTGGCCGCCGTCAATGAAATCTGGTCCGGGCTGAAGCTCGTCATCCGAAAGGACCTGAGGTAATGGTTGAACTGACGCTTCCCAAGAACTCGAAGATCCAGCAGGGCAAGACCTGGCCGAGGCCGGAAGGCGCCACCAATCTGCGCGAATACCGCATCTACCGCTGGTCGCCGGACGATGACGAGAACCCGCGCATCGACACCTATTTCGTCGACATGGACGATTGCGGGCCGATGGTGCTCGACGCGCTGCTGTGGATCAAGAACAAGATCGACCCGACGCTGACCTTGCGCCGCTCCTGCCGAGAGGGCATTTGCGGCTCCTGCGCCATGAATATCGACGGCTCCAACACGCTGGCCTGCACCAAGGGCTGCGACGACATTTCCGGCGCCGTCAAGGTCTACCCGCTGCCGCATATGCAGGTGGTCAAGGACCTGGTGCCCGACCTCACCAATTTCTACGCCCAGCACGCCTCGATCCAGCCATGGCTGAAGACGGTGTCGCCGGAGCCGGCCAAGGAATGGCTGCAAAGCCATGAGGACCGGGAGAAGCTCGACGGGCTCTACGAGTGCATATTGTGTGCCTGCTGCTCGACCTCGTGCCCAAGCTACTGGTGGAACGGCGACCGCTATCTCGGCCCGGCAACGCTTTTGCAGGCCTATCGCTGGCTGATCGATAGCCGCGACGAGGCCAAGGGCGAGCGGCTCGACGATCTCGAGGATCCATTCCGGCTCTATCGCTGCCACACCATCATGAACTGCGCGCAGACCTGCCCCAAGGGCCTCAACCCGGCCAAGGCGATCGCCGAGATCAAGAAGATGATGGTGGAGAGAAGGGTCTAGGCGGCAGGTTGGTTGCCGGCGCGAACAAATCCAATGAGCGATGATCTTCCCATCCTTTCCCCCGTCGAAGTCCGTGTGCTCGGCTGCCTGATCGAGAAGAAGGAGCTGACGCCGGATGTCTATCCGCTGACGCTCAATTCAGCACTGGCCGCCGCCAACCAGAAGACGGCGCGCGAGCCGGTGATGGCGCTGGAGCAGGCCGAGGTGCACCGGGGGCTGAAGCTGCTCGAACAAAAGGGGCTGGTGCGGCAGATGTTCGGTTCGCGCGTCGAGCGCTACGAGCACCAGATGGCGCAGCGCTTCTCGCTGACCACGCCGCAGACCGCTTTGATCGGCCTGCTGTTGCTGCGCGGGCCGCAGACGGCACATGAACTGCTGGCGCGGAGCGAGCGCATGGCGCGGTTCTCATCGATCGAAGATCTGCGCGCCGAGCTCGATATGCTGATCGGCCGCCGACCGCCGCTCATCCAGGAAATCCCGCGCGGACCAGGCCAGCGCGAGGACCGCTACGTGCATCTCCTCAGCGGCCCGGTGGACGTTGCAGCCCTTTCGGTACAGCGGAGCGCGTCGGTCCTGCCTGCTTCCGACCTGGAGGCGCGGTTGGAGGCGCTGGAGCAGGAAGTCGCCGCACTTCGCGCCAGGTTGGACGCGCTGGGCGCGTAGGCCCCGGCGCGCGCCTGAGCGTTCGCGCCGGGTCTTCACACCGGATGCGGCGTTGTCAGCCGAGCCTGGCGTCGAGCGATACGTTGATGGCGCCGAGCGCTTTCGAGACCGGGCATCCAGCCTTGGCCTTTTCGGCCAACTCCCCAAACTTCGCCGCATCGATGCCCGGCACCTTGCCGACCACGGTGAGGGCGCTGCCGGTGATACCGGTGCCTGGAACCAGCGTCACCACCGCCTTGGCGTCGAGTTCCGTGGCGGGCGTGCCGTTCTCGGCCAAGAAATGCGAGAACTGCATGGCAAAGCAGCCGGCGTGTGCGGCGGCGATCAGCTCTTCCGGATTGGTGCCGGATTTGCCGTTCTCGTCCTCGAAGCGCGCCTTGAACGAATAGGGCGTGCCCTTCAGGGTTCCGCTCTGCGTGTCGAGCGTGCCCGTGCCCTCTTTCAGATTGCCTTTCCAGACGGCGTTTGCTGTGCGGTCCATGAAGTCCTCCTTGGTTTCGTGGCTGGGGTCGTCGTTGCTCGTTGCCTGGGTGAACCGGCGTCCAGTCAACTATAGCGCGCGCCGACGCGAAGGCCACTGCGCTCTTTGAACCGCTGCGTGGGTGGTGGCCAAATTCTTGTCGAAAAAATGCGCGTGCAAAAATGTCGACTTTGGTCTGCCTCGCCCGTCCTGCGGGCGGCCACGGATTTGTGGCCGGATGGAGGCTCGCATGGACAATCTGTTTTTCGCACTGTGGAAAGGCGCAGGCCGCAAGACCTGCCGACCGGAAGACTTCTGGCTGCACCCGCCGGCGTCCGGCTTTGGCCGACTTCTGGCGGCGGTTGCCATCATCGGGATCGCGGCATGCCTTCTTGACCATGTGGCGGCGGTCAAGGGCAATGCTGACACCTTCGCCGCCGCATCCTATGGTTCGACGCAGCAAGGGAGCTGGAAATGAAATATGTCTGCCTGGTCTATGGTGAGGAAAAGGACCTCCATGCCATGACGCCGGAGCGTCTGGCCAAGCTCGATGCCGATTCGATGGCTCATGACCGTTCGCTGGATCAGCGTGGGATACTGATCGTCGCCCAGGCGCTTCAATCGGTGAAAAATTCGAAGACCCTTCGCAGGCGCAAGGGCAAGAGCCTGATCACCGACGGCCCGTTCGCCGAAACCAAGGAGCAATTGCTCGGCTTCGTCATGATCGAGGCTGATAATCTTGACCAGGCGCTGGAGATCGCCGCCGAGATTCCGCTGGCCGAAATCGGAACTATCGAGGTGCGCGCGATCTACGATGTGCCGGGATCGTAGAGCCCTGCCATGCATTGCGGCCACGTGAACCAGGCGTTCGGTTGAGCCAACGTCCTGGTACATGGTCGTGCGCAACGTTTGCGTGTTGAAGCAATGCCGGAGTTCTCCTATCGTCGCCGGGATTTTGGGGGGATGTCGGCATGCCGTTCTTGATTGCTATTTTTGGCGTGTTGGGCGCGGCGGCGTTCTGGTGGTATCGAATGAAGGCGATGAACGATGCGGCTCGCGAGGTCGCGGACGTCGTCGGGCGCGTGCAAGGCAACATCCGCCGCAAGAAGCTGCGCAAACAGGCGGCCCTGTCGCCGTTGACGTCGATCGACGATCCGGTGGTGGCCGCGGCGACGCTGATCACCGCCATCGTCTCCGAGAATGGGCCTATCCTGCCGCAGCGCGAGGCCGTCATTCGCGCGGTGATTTCCGAGATCGCCGACAAGAAGAAAACGGACGAAGCGGTGGTCTACGCCAAATGGGCGGCGGCACAGATCGACGACACCACTGTTGTCATCGACAAGCTGGCGCCGTTCCTGCGCGAACGCCTCGATGTCGCCGAGCGAAACGACCTGCTGCGGATGGTCAACCGCGCCGCTCAAGGCGGCGAGAAACGCCTCGAGATATCCGACCAGCGCATACTGCGGCTGCGGCAGAAGCTGGGCTTCGAGGTGAACTGAGGACGGCGCTCAGATCGCCTCGCCCTTCAACAATCGAGGCGTGCTAGCGGACAGGCCCGATGCCTGGCGGATAAAAAACTCCTTCAGGCGCGGCATGCGTTCGACCAAGCCGAGGCCGATGTCGCGGACGGTGCGCAGCGGGCCGATGTCGTTGGAAAACAGCCGGTTCAGCACATCGGTCGTGATGCCCATCTGCACCGTGTCGAAGCGGCGCCATTGCTGGTAGCGTTCGAGCACGTCGAGCGCGCCGATGTCCTGGCCGAGCCGGTCGGCCTCGACGATCACCTCGGCAAGTGCGGCGACATCCTTGAAGCCGAGATTGAGACCCTGGCCGGCGATCGGGTGGATGCCGTGGGCGGCGTCACCGGCGAGCGCGATGCGGGGTGCTACGAAGGCACGCGCGATGGTGAGGCCGAGCGGCCAGGCGCGCGGCTTGTCGGCAACGCGGATTTCGCCGAGCTTCAGGCTGAAGCGCTGCTCGAGTTCGTGCTCGAAGACGAGGTCGTCGCCGGCCACCAGCTTCTCGGCATCTTGCGTGCGCTCGACCCAGACGATCGACGAGCGGTTCGTGCCGTCCTCACCAGGCTTCAGCGGCAGAGTGGCGAAGGGGCCGGCCGGCAGGAAATGTTCTTCGGCGCGGCCATTGTGCGGGCGTTCATGCGCAACCGTGCAGACGATGCCGGACTGGCCGTATTCCCATTTCACCGTCTTGATGCCGGCCATGTCGCGCAGCTTGGAGTTGACGCCGTCGGCGGCGACCAGCAGCCGCGCCTTCAGCGTCGCGCCGTCGGCGAGATGCACGGTGATGCCGGCGCCGTTGGTTTCCAACCCCTGTACCGCGACGCCCTCGATGATGTCGATGCCGAGTTTTTCGGCGCGGGCCCGCAAGGCACCGTTCAGAACCTTGTTGGCGACCATATGCGCAAAGGGCTCGCCCGGCGCCACTTCGCCGTCGAAGGTCAGGAAGACCGGACGCACCGGATCGGAGGTGCGCGAATCGGTGATGATCATCTCGGTGATCGCCTGCGCCTGCGGCGCGATTTCGGCCCACACGCCGAGCTGGTCGAGCATGCGGCAGGCGGCGGCGGCAATGGCCGAAGCGCGGCCATCCCTTTGCCAGACGCCAGCGGGCGCGGCATCGACGAGAGCGATGGCGAGACCCGGGCGCGCCTGCTTCAACGACACGGCGCTGGCCAGGCCGACATAGCCGGCGCCGGCGACCAGAACATCGAGCCCGGACTTTGTTTTCGCGCTTGGCCTGGTTTTAGCGTCCGCCTTGCGTTCCATCATCTTCGCTCCTTGCGCGCCGGCCGGGTCTTCAACCCTTGACTGCATGTCCGTCCTGTCGGAAACCGCCATAACACTTCCGCGGCGAGGGCGAGAAATATGACGGCAGCCATGGACGAGCTTCTCGGCATTCTCGACCTCGAGAAGCTGGAACACAATCTGTATCGTGGTCGCAGCCCCCTGCTCGACTGGCAGCGCGTTTTCGGCGGCCAGACCATCGCGCAGGCGCTGGTCGCGGCGCAGCGAACCGTCGATCCCGATCGCCACGTGCATTCGCTGCACGGCTATTTCATGCGGCCCGGCGACACCAAGGTGCCGATCGTCTACGAGGTCGACCGCATCCGTGACGGCGGCTCCTTCACCACGAGGCGCGTGGTGGCGATCCAGCACGGCCAGGCGATCTTTTCGCTGGAAGCGTCGTTCCAGCAAGACGAGGTCGGTCTCGAGCACCAGGTGCCGATGCCGCAAGATATTCCGGGGCCAGACACCTTGCTGTCGCAGCGCGAATTGCTGGGCAAATTCGGCGAGGCTGTGCCCGAAGGCATCAAACGTTACTGGGACCGCGACCGGCCGATCGAGATGAAGCCGGTGATGCTGAAGCATTACACCAGCCGCGAAAAGCTGGAGCCGAAGCAGAACATCTGGATCCGCACCACCGGTCCGGTGCCGGCGGATCGCGCCATCCAGTCGGCGGTGCTCGCCTATCTCTCCGACATGACGCTGCTCGACACGTCGACCTTCGCGCATGGCCGCGCCATTTTCGATCGTGACATCCAGGCGGCGAGCCTCGACCATGCCATGTGGTTCCACCGCGGCCACGCGCTCGACGACTGGATGCTCTACACGCAGGACAGCCCGTCGACACAGGGCTCGCGCGGCTTCACGCGCGGGTCGCTGTTTGCCCGCGACGGCACGCTGATCGCCTCGGTTGCGCAGGAAGGGCTGATCCGGCTCAAGCGATCGCCTGCAGAGTAGGCATTTTGCGAAAATTGCCTAATTTTTAAGCAGATGCTTCGCCGCAGCTGTGGGCAGGTTGCATCGCGACACTTCCCAATCTCTTTGTTTACAACGGGTTAACCCCCTGCTTCGGCACTTGGCACGGAGCTTGAATCCTCGTGGGCACTCTCCGGCTCTTTGGGATCGGTGAAGTCGTACAAACGCGGGGGACCGCAACAGCAAAGGGTGAAACCTTATGAAAATCGTGATGGCAATCATCAAGCCGTTCAAGCTCGACGAGGTACGCGAAGCGCTTACCGCCGTCGGCATCCAGGGCCTGACCGTCACCGAAGTCAAAGGCTACGGGCGTCAGAAAGGGCATACGGAAATCTATCGCGGGGCGGAATACGCGGTCAGCTTCCTGCCGAAGATCAAGATCGAAGTCGCGGTTAGTGCCGACATGGTCGACAAGGCCGTCGAAGCCATCACCGCCGCCGCCAAGACCGGCCAGATCGGCGACGGCAAGATCTTCGTTTTCGGCATCGATCAGGCGGTGCGCATTCGCACCGGCGAAACAGACACCGACGCACTCTGAGCGGCGAACACGTATTCCAAATGGAGAGTTCAATGAATATTCCTTCCACCTTGAAGACGACGGGACGCGCCGCCCTCTTGGGCACGCTCGCTCTCGCGGCATTGGGCACGGTCGCCGCCTTCGCGCAGGAAGCGGCTCCCGCCGCCGCCGCGGCCGCGCCGGCTGCTGCCCCGACCCCGGTGCTCGACACCGGCAACACCGCCTGGATGCTGACCTCGACGGCGCTCGTGCTGATGATGACCGTCCCGGGTCTGGCGCTGTTCTACGGCGGCATGGTGCGCAAGAAGAACGTGCTCGCCACCATCATGCAGAGCTTTGCCATCACCTGTCTGGTGACGGTGCTGTGGTTCATGTTTGGCTATTCGCTGGCCTTCTCCGACGGCGGCGGCATGAACAGCTATCTCGGCGGCACCTCGAAATTCTTCCATAACGGCATCACCACTGCTTCGCTGTGGCTGCCAGGCGTCGCGAACATTCCTGAATTTGTCTTCTCGATGTTCCAGATGACCTTCGCCATCATCACCCCGGCGCTGATTGCCGGCGCCTTTGCCGAGCGCTTTAAATTCTCGGCGCTGCTGATCTTCATGGCGCTGTGGCTGCTCGTCGTCTACGTGCCGATCGCGCATTGGGTCTGGGGTGGCGGCTTCCTCGGCACGGCTGGCGTGCTCGACTTTGCCGGCGGCACGGTCGTCCACATCAATGCCGGTGTCGCGGGTCTCGTCTGCGCACTGGTTCTCGGCAAGCGCGAAGGCTACGGCACCACCAACATGGCGCCGCACAACCTGGTCTATTCGGTGATCGGTGCTTCGCTGCTGTGGGTCGGCTGGTTCGGCTTCAACGCCGGTTCGGAACTGGCCGCGGACGGCCTTGCCGGCGCTGCCATGCTCAACACCCAGGTCGCAACCGCCGCGGCGGCTCTGGCCTGGATGTTCGCCGAATGGATCGTTGCCAAGAAGCCTTCCGTGCTTGGCATCATCTCGGGCGCCGTCGCCGGCCTGGTGGCGGTGACTCCTGCCTCCGGCTTCGTCAACCCGACCGGCGCCTTCATTGTCGGCATCGTTGCCGGCGTCGTGTGCTATCTCTCGGCGGTCAAGGTCAAGCACATGTTCGGCTATGACGACTCGCTCGATGCCTTCGGCGTACATGGCGTCGGCGGTGTGATCGGCGCCCTGCTCACCGGCGTGCTCGCCGACCCGGCGATCAACAGCCTCGGTGCAGGTGCTTCGCTCGGCAAGCAGATCTACGGCGTTGCCGTCACCATCGTGTGGACGGCTATTGCCACCTTCGTGATCCTCTACATCGTCAAGGCGCTGGTCGGCCTGCGTCCGACGACCCAGGAAGAGGTCGAAGGCCTCGACATCTCCCAGCATGGCGAAGTGGTGCCGTAAGGCCAGCTTAGCCGCGGGGCCGGTGGAACCTCCTCCCGCCGGCCCCAAGAATCCCGTCGTGACGCTCCCGAAAGGAGTTTCACGCATTGAGGCCCGGATCACGTCCGGGCCTCTTTTTTGGCAAACCGTTCCGGCAAGGGCCGGTTTGGCGCAATCACGTGATCATGATTTTTCAGGAACCGTCGACCGTATCGGTTCCGAACTGTGGGGACGATCGTCGTTCTGAACGGCCACCGTCAGGACCGCGGCGATCAGGATCCGCAGGCCGAGGTCCGGCATTCGAAGCGGCTCAACCGGTGGTAACGAGGTTTGATCACCTCAACCCCTTATAGTTAATGCGCCTTTAACCTTCCCACCGATAGTCTGAGACCCGAATCTGCCGGAGTGCGCCACGCACCCGGCGAGTCCATGACAGACGGGGAAGAGCATGCGTTCAGGGGCTTCAGCACCGCTCGCGCTGGCCGATACGGGGCACGGCATCCAGGCGTTCGCGCGGCGTCAGGTCGGGCGGCTGGTCGGCGCCGGGCTGTTCGCGCTCACCGCCTTTGGCGTCGCCAGCCTTGCCACCTGGAACGTCGCCGATCCGAGCTTTTCCCACGCGACGAACAGCCCCGTCACCAACGCCATGGGCTATGCCGGTGCCGTGTTCTCCGACCTCGCCATGCAATTCTTCGGTCTTGCCGCCGTCGCGGCGCTGGTCCCGACGGTCATATGGGGGTTCCTGCTCTTTTCCGCGCGCGGCGTCGACAGGCTGCCCAAACGCGGGCTGTCCTGGTTCGGCTTCGCCCTGCTGGCCGCTGCAATGGCGGGCTGCGTGGTGCCACCCAAGACCTGGCCACTGCCCACCGGCCTCGGCGGCGTGTTCGGCGACATGGTGCTGAAGATCCCCAGCATCGTCATCGGCGGCTATCCGACCGGGCTGATCGCCAGCATCATCGCCATCCTGCTGGCCGCACCCGCGCTGTGGCTCTTCGCCCATGGCTCGGCGCTGATCGGACGCAAGAACGGCTTTGCCGTCATGGAGGACGAGCCCGCCGCCGATCCGCGTGAGGACGACCTTCTATTCGACAATGACGAGGACGAAGGCGACGAGGGCATTCTGGCGCTCGGGGCAATTACGCATTGGTGGCTCTCGTTCCGCGCGTGGATGCACCGCCGCGCCGTGCGCCGCAGGCAGGAGCGCGACGAGTACGAGCCGGAGATGGAACAGCGCTCCACCGCCTGGCGGCGCGCCGCCGAACGGGTCGAATCGGCCGAGTTCGCCGAATTGCGAATGAGCCCGGATGGCCGCGCCCGCGTCGAGCCCGAATTCTTCGCCGCCATGGTCAATGACCGAGGCGCCTCGCTCGATCCCGACGATGCCGATATCTTCGAAGCCGACGACGACATGGATTTCGAGCCGGAACAGGAGCCCGTCAGGCGCGGTACCGCCAAGGTCCAGCCGTTCCGCTCCGATGCCGCCACCCGCGTCGAGGCACCGGCACCGCGCCCTGCTCCGGGCGCCCGCGTGCAGCGCGAGGCGCAGACATCGCTGATCGGCTCGGAAAAATTCGAAATGCCGTCGCTGCATTTCCTCTCCGAGCCGAAGAACGTGGTGCGCGACGCCAGCCTGTCCAAGGATGCGCTGGAGCAGAATGCGCGCCTGCTCGAAGGCGTACTGGAGGATTTCGGCGTCAAGGGTGAGATCATCGCCGTCCGTCCGGGTCCGGTGGTCACGCTCTATGAGCTCGAGCCGGCGCCCGGTATCAAATCGTCGCGCGTTATCGGCCTGTCCGACGACATCGCCCGCTCGATGAGCGCCATCGCCTGCCGCGTCGCCGTGGTGCCCGGCCGCAACGCCATCGGCATCGAACTGCCGAACGCCAAGCGCGAGACCGTATATCTGCGCGAGATTCTGGCCAGCCGTGATTTCGAGACGACCAAGGCCAAGCTGGCGCTGGCGCTGGGCAAGACCATCAATGGCGAGGCGGTCATCGTCGACATCGCCAAGATGCCGCACGTGCTGGTCGCCGGCACCACCGGCTCGGGCAAGTCGGTCGCCATCAACACCATGATCCTGTCGCTGCTCTACCGGCTGACGCCGCAGGATTGCCGGCTGATCATGATCGATCCGAAGATGCTGGAGCTCTCGGTCTATGACGGCATCCCGCATCTGCTCACGCCCGTTGTCACCGATCCGAAGAAGGCGGTGGTGGCGCTGAAATGGACCGTGCGCGAGATGGAGGACCGCTACCGCAAGATGTCCAAGGTCGGAGTGCGCAACATCGACGGCTTCAATGCCCGCGTCAGCCAGGCCGACAAGAAAGGTGAAAAGATCTCACGCACCGTGCAGACCGGCTTCGACCGCCAGACCGGCGAGGCGATCTACGAGACCGAGAACCTCGATCTCGAGCCGATGCCCTATATCGTCGTCATTATCGACGAGATGGCCGACCTGATGATGGTCGCCGGCAAGGACATCGAGGGTGCCGTGCAGCGCCTGGCGCAGATGGCGCGCGCCGCCGGCATCCATGTCATCATGGCAACGCAGCGCCCGTCGGTCGACGTCATCACCGGCACCATCAAGGCCAATTTCCCGACCCGCATCTCCTTCCAGGTAACGTCGAAGATCGACAGCCGCACCATTCTGGGCGAGCAGGGCGCAGAGCAGCTGCTCGGAATGGGCGACATGCTCTACATGGCCGGCGGCGGCCGTATCCAGCGCGTGCACGGCCCGTTCGTCGCCGACGAAGAGGTCGAGAGGATCGTCGCGCATCTGAAGCTGCAGGGCGTGCCGGAATATCTCGACGCCATCACCGAGGATGACGGCGAGGACGACGACGAGCCGTCCGGCAAGGGTGGTTCCGGCGGCGGTGGCGGCAACAGCAATTTCGAGGATTCCGACGATCCTTACGATCAGGCGGTTTCCGTGGTGCTGCGCGACGGCAAGGCCTCGACGAGCTATATCCAGCGCCGGCTGGGCATCGGCTACAACCGCGCCGCTTCGATCATCGAGAAAATGGAGAAGGAAGGTATCGTCGGCCCGGCCAACCATGCCGGCAAGCGCGAGATCCTGGTGCCGACCGAAGAGGACAAGTTCTGACCAGAAGGCCTGACCCTTGTGACATCCCGGTCTCGCAACCTTGAACCTTTCAAGACGTTGAAGCGACTGAGGGACGCCCGACCCGCCAAACTTCAGCCTAACTGGGGGTCCAAGCACCAGAGCAACTCAGGAATCAGATGAGAGTGACCGACATGACAAATGATCTTGCAGCACTCAGCAAATTTGCTCCCTCCCGGCGTCGGTTGCTGGGCCTCGGCTTGGCGTTCGCAGGGGCGGCAGCCTTCAACGCGGTGCCCGGCTTCCAGGTGCTGGCTTCGGCGCAGGCGGCCGTGCCGGCCGCGGCACAGAAGATCGCCGACCATTTTTCCTCGGTCAAATCGATGAGCGGCGAATTCGTTCAGTTCGGTCCCAAGGGTGAGCAAACCGGTGGCAAGTTCTTCCTCGAACGGCCGGGCAAGATCCGCTTCAACTATGACGGCTCTTCAAACTTCCGGGTGATTTCAGACGGCAAGTCGGTGGTCATCCTGAACAAGAGGCTCAACACGTCCGATCTGTATCCGCTGTCGAAGACGCCTTTGAAGCTGCTGCTCGACAACAGGATCGACCTCTCCGGCGACCGTGTCAAAAGCGTCAAGGAGGAGGATGACCTCACCACCATCCAGCTCGCCGACAAATCGGTGTTCGGCAATTCGAGGATCACGATGATGTTCGATCCGAAAACCTTCGATTTGCGACAGTGGACGATCACCGACGCGCAGGGCAAGGATACGACGGTGATGATCTTTAACACCAAGGAAGGCGTCAGCTTCGCGCCGGACACCTTTGCCATCGACTACACGGCGAACCGCGAACTCAACACCAACAAGCCGCGCTAGGACCAATCGCTCCAATAGCTGTGGAAAGCACCGGGCCGCGCCTTGTTGGGCGTTGCCCGGCTTGTCTTTGCGGCTTGTGGCTGGCAGTTTCCCAGACTGACTCCGTCAAAAGGCGTCTTCCCCGTCAGGGCCTACTGGTTCTGGCCGGCTGTACGCTGTCCTGGATTGCCAAATGCCCCTTTCCATCGCCACCTGGAACATCAACTCCGTTCGGCTGCGCATGCCGATCGTCGAACGCCTGCTTGTCGAGCATGCGCCCGACGTGCTCTGCCTGCAGGAAACCAAGGTTCCAGACGAGCTGTTTCCCGAAAAGGCCTTCCGCAAGCTCGGCTACGAGCACATCGCCTTCCATGGCCAGAAGGGCTATCACGGCGTCGCGACGGTAGCGCGGCGGCCGATCGAAGTGGTCGAGAAGCGACGCTTCTGCGAGATCGAGGACAGCCGGCACCTCTCGGTGAAGGTGCGGGCCGGCGGCAAGGCGATCCTGCTGCACAACTTCTACGTCCCGGCGGGCGGCGACGAACCGGATCCCGTCATCAACAGGAAGTTCAAGCACAAGCTCGATTTCGTCGCCGAGATGAATGCCATCCGGGCCGAGCATGACGAGGTGTCCGGCTCGGTGCTGGTCGGCGACCTCAACATCGCGCCGCTCGAACACGATGTCTGGTCGCACAAGCAATTGCTCAACGTGGTCAGCCACACACCGGTCGAGACGGAGAATTTCGAGGCCATGCGCCTCGCCGGCAACTGGGTCGACCTGATGCGGCTCAACGTGCCGCTTGAGCAGAAGCTCTACACCTGGTGGAGTTACCGCGCGCGGGATTGGGAAGCGTCGAACCGCGGCCGGCGGCTCGACCATGTCTGGTCGTCGCCAAATCTGGTGCCCAGCTTCTCCGGCTACGAGATCCTGCGCCTGGCGCGCGGCTGGGAGCGCCCGTCGGACCATGTGCCTGTCATCGCGCGGTTCGATCTGGATTAGGTGTGTCGATATTCAGCTGAGGCCTGCCTGACGCTGCGGCCAAACAAATTCAAACGGCGCGCCTCAAGTCCTTGTCTGTGTCAGTGTCCCGAAACTGCTGCGAAGGTAGGCCTTCTGTCTTGTCCGCGTGATCCAGCAGATTGGGATGGTCGCGGTGGCGCGTCGCCAGCATTCGCCGGGCCGCTTCTATGATCTTCGGCGCCGGGACATTGGCGACCAGGCCGGTTGGACTGGCATGGCGGGACTCGATCACGTCCACGTTGTTCGAAAGCGGCCTCCAACGGGCCATGTTGGCGCCGCCGCTGACGATAATCATCGGCGTCATCACCGTGGCCATGAGATGCGCGATACCGCCTTCGGCGCCAATGTAGAGATCGGCAAACTCTCCGAGCGCCAGCAGAACATCACTGACATCGACACCCTCGACCGTGCTGGTATCGACAAGCCGCAGCTTCGGCACGCGTTGAGCCAGTTCAGCCATGTCCGGGCCGTCACCCGGGGTTTTCACATAGATAAGGTTCGCACCGTCGGCGATCATTCTGTCGGATACCGCGACAACCTGATCCGCGGTCAGTCGCTTGCCGCCGTCACCATGCGCCGCGATAATAATCAACGGAGCATGCTTGCCGTCCGCAAGGGCCCTGGCCGTCGCCCGCGCGGCCGGGGCGGGTTCCAGCCGGTGATCGAAAGGCAGCCGTCTGCCGGCAAGACGCTCGATGAGGCGGTGGTAGCGCCATGCATTGCGCTCGGGCCGTGCTTCGGGTTTCTGACCGGGGTGCCAGGAAAGTGCGAAGGCCGGAAAGTTGGCTTCATAGGCGATCCCGCGGCCGAGAAGCGAGCCCCAGGTCTGGATCAGCCAACGCCCCGAGATGCGAAAATCGACAACGGCCAACCGCTCCTTGCCCTTACGGTGGCTGGCCACGAGTTGCATCAGCGGCGTCCGGACATTGATGGCATCGACCAGATGGCCGGCATGGCGATTGAGGACATGTTCAAGGGTCGATGGCCCGGTGGTCCCGTAGACGATAAAGCTGTCGGGGAAAGCCGTTCTGGCGGCGCGCAGAGCCGGAATCCGGACCAGTCCGTCGCCGAACGCGTCGTTGTGGGTATACAGGATGATCGTCTCGTACCGAGCTGGCAGCATGCCTCGCTCCCCCGGGAGCCTGGTGGTGGCGGTGCCTGTTAAGCCGCCCGCCTTCGAGGTTCTGTAGGATTTCACCTCTGGCCTGTCAACGGAACCTCGGTCCTCGGGTCCGGGTAGCGGGATGACCGAACTGTCGGCTTTTCTCCCACTCGCCCCAGTGGCTGACAAAGGCATTATGAGCCTCGCCCCGTTCCGTCGCCATGAACAGCAGGTCATTTTCGGTAGCGCGTAAAAGCTGGAAGTCTATCTGCGCCTCCGCCTCAGCCGGAGAAGCGTGGCGCCAGCTTTTCAATGCGGCGGATCATCGCCTGAAAATCCTCCAGGATGCGCTGGTGCAACTGCACCGCCACTTCCGGGTATTCCTCCAGGATGCGGCGGAACATCTTGCGGCTGAGCCGTATCACTTCCGAATCGATTTCGGCCGACGCGCTGGTCAGCCGGTTGGTGTCGGCGATCAATGCCAGTTCGCTCAGGATCGTGCCGGGGCCCGCCGTGCCTATCGGGATGCGTTCGCCATCATGCTCCCGATAGAGCACGATGCGGCCGCTGACCACGATATAGGCCGAATCGGCCTCGTCCTCCTCGCGGTAAAGCTTGTGGTTGGCACCCAGCCTGGTGTTCTCGGCGCCAAAGGCGAGCAGGCGCAATTGTTCCTGCGTGAAGCCCTCGAAGAGCCTCACGGCGGACAGGATGCGGATGTCGTCATCCAGCGCCATCTAGCTGTGTCCCCGAACGGTCAGTCCAATCCCTCCTTTGCGGGCAGATCCAGAAACCCCCTCCAACTGGATCGTACCCGAAAGCGGCCCCGCCCCGGCCGCTCATTGGATAATGAAATGTTTAAGGAACCAGCTTGTAGCCACCGCTTTCTGTCACAAGAATTTCAGCATTGGAAGGATCGCGCTCGATCTTCTGACGCAGCCGGTAGACATGGGTCTCCAGCGTGTGCGTGGTGACGCCGGAATTATAGCCCCACACTTCCTCGAGCAGCACGTCGCGCGTCACCACCTTCTGGTCGGCGCGATAGAGATATTTGATGATCGAGGCCTCCTTCTCCGTCAGTCGCACCTTGGCGCCGCGCGGGTCGATCAGCAGTTTCTGGCTGGGCTTGAAGGTGTAGGGCCCAACCGAGAAGGTGGCGTCCTCGCTCTGCTCATGCTGGCGCAATTGCGCGCGGATGCGGGCGAGCAGCACGGCGAAGCGGAACGGCTTCGTCACATAGTCGTTGGCGCCGGCTTCAAGACCAAGAATCGTATCCGAATCGGTGTCGTGGCCGGTGAGCATGATGATGGGCGCCTTGTAGCCGCCCTTGCGCAGGATCTTCACCGCTTCGCGGCCATCCATGTCGGGCAGCCCGACATCCATGATGAGCAGATCGATGAGGCCGCCGCGCGCGGCGGCGACACCTTTTGCCGCCGTCGATTCCTGCAGCACGTCGAATTCCTCGTAAAGGGACAATTGCTCGACCAGTGTGGCGCGCAAGTCGTCATCGTCGTCGACGATCAGAATGGTGCGTGAAGTCATGGATCAATCCGTTGTTTTGAAAAGAAAATTCAGTTGACCGCTGCCTGTTTATGCGGAAGCTGACCGGCACAACAGCCGATCACAGTGATTTGTTCCGTGGCACGATCATACAAGAAAAAACACGATCGCAATGCAGCCGGCGCAATTTTGCGAAAAGGGCTGCGCGTGCTCACCGTGCGCGCCAGGCCCGGCCATCCAAGCCAGGGCCTGCTGCAGGCCGGAAAAACGGTGTTTGCCTGCGCGCTGGGGCGGGGCGGTATCTCGGCCGACAAGCGCGAAGGCGACGGCGCGACGCCGCTGGCCTCGATGCGGATCCTGTCGGGATATTTCCGGGGAGATCAGTTCTCCAGCGGCCGCAAGACCCGTCTGGCGATGACGCCGATCGGGCCTGATCTGGGCTGGTGCGAAGTGCCTGACGACCGCAACTATAACAGGCCGGTCAAGATTCCTTATGGCGCCAGCCACGAACGCATGCGGCGCGACGACCGGCTCTACGACGCCTGCCTGGTGCTCGACTGGAACCTGGCGCCGCGCCGACGCGGGCGCGGCAGCGCCATCTTCTTCCATCTGGCGCGTCCCGGCTTCACGCCGACGCAAGGCTGTGTGGCCGTGACGGCTCGAACGATGGCGCGGCTTCTGCCGCTGCTGTCGGATCGGACGGTGGTGAGGGTGGTGAGGTAGGGAGTAGGCGGTAGGCGGTAGGCAGTAGGCAGTAGGCAGTAGGCAGTAGGCAGTAGGGAGTAGGGAGTAGGGAGTAGGGAGTAGGGAGTAGGGAGTAGGGAGTAGGGAGTAGGGCTACCCGTCGGCGCTGACCTAATTTCCCTACTGCCTATTTCCTACTGCCTATTCCCTGACCTTCGCGGCTGCTGCCAGCCGATGTCGAGAAGGCCGAGGCGGCCCATCTCGCGGTCCATGGCGCGTGCGATGTCCTTGCGCCTGGCGCCAACATCGCGCAGTTGCCGATCCGACAGGTCTTCGACGTTCTGGTGCGGGAGATTGATTGCGACCCTGGCATGACGCAACCAGTCAAGGGTCTCGGTCAGCCAGTTCGGACGGCGTGTCGATGAACTCAGAACGATGATGGACATGATGTGATCCGTTGTCTCCGGATATCAAATCCGGCTTGATGATGCCTCGATGGCTGGATCATGCCAGATTGAAATCGCTATGAGAAACGAGTAGTTTTCTCTTGATCATCAAGTTTTCTTTGAGGATACCATGGCTCGCCTGCTGCCCGGAACTCGCGCCTTGAGGACGCTGGAGGCAGCGGCCCGGCACCTCAATTTCACCCGTGCCGCCGATGAGCTGGGCCTGACGCCGGCCGCCGTCAGCCACCAGATCAAGGAAATCGAGGATCAGCTCGGGCTGGTGCTGTTTACGCGCACCAGCCGCACCATCCGGCTGACCGAGGCGGGCACGGTGCTGTTCGAGGCCTCCATCGATGCGCTCGACCTGCTTGGCCGCGCCGTTTCACGGGCGCAAAAGCTGACGCGCGGCACCGCGCTGCTGAAAGTGACTCTTGATGCACAGTTCGCGTCAAAATGGCTGATGCGGCGCGTCGACGATTTTCGCAAGCATCAGCCCCATATCGAGCTGAGATTCGACATCGCCTATGAAGTGCGGGATTTCGAACTCGACGACATCGATGTCGGCATCCGTTTTGGCGCCGGAAAATACCCAGGCCTTCGCGCCCACCGGCTGTTCGACAACATCCTCATTCCGGTGTGCAGCCCGAGCCTGTTGACCTCCGGTCCGCCGCTGCGCGAGCCGCGCGATCTTTTCAATCACACGCTTGCTCATATCGAATGGTCGCGACAAGGCGTGACATGGCCGAACTGGCGGATGTGGATGGCGGCGGCAGGCATCAGCGATTTCGATGACAGCCGGACCGTGGTGTTCAAAAACTCCACCGATGCCGTCCAGGCAGCGCTCGACGGCAATGCCGTCGCACTCGCCGATTTCGCCATGGTGGCGAACGACCTTTCCCAGGGAAGGCTGGTGCAGCCTTTTGAACTCGGCCTGCGGGTGGCACCCGAGTTCGCCTATTTCCTGGTCTATCCCGAGAGTACCGCCGACGATCCGCGTATCATCGCCTTTCGCGAATGGATTCTCGAGGAAGTCGCCAAGACGCGGACCTGAAGGTCGCGGCGTCAGGTTGCCGCGGCGCCGAACCAGCCGATCACGGCGCCGATGATCAGCAGCACACCGAGCCAGTGGCCGCCGTCGATGAGGGTCAGGTCCCAGCCGAAATTCTCGTAGCGATGGTTGACCGAGAGCGTCGTGGCGACGAAGCCAAGCCAAAGCACGAAGCCGAAGACCATCCCGGCGAGCAATGCCGGCTCGCCGCCGGTCATCGCGCCGACGACCAGGGCCATAATGTAGGCCATGACCAGTTCGGCGATGAAGCTGATCACGAAGGGCAGCGGAGATTTCTTCATCGTCGCCGGATCAAGCTTGGCGGCCTTCAGCCACGGCTTGCTCAGGCCCATGTACCAGGCGGCGCCGAACAGCCATGCCAAGGCAGCGGCGGCGATCACCGCCAGCCAGTTCACTGCTGAAAAATCCATGAGCTTCCCCATCCAGATGCGAACTTGATGGAACGCCTGTTCGGCGTTGGCGTCAAGCAAACCGCCAGACCGTCGTGCGCTTGACCAGCGAATCCTCCAATGCCCGCGTGACGGCCACCCTATAGACCGCAAGGGGTTCCAGCCCGGACTTCGGCATATACGACCGGCCGGGGTCGCCGACGAGTATCTCGGCGCCGCGCGCCTTCAGGGTTGAGAACCACGGCATCAGCCGGTCGGCAAAGGATTTGTCGTAGAAAACGTCGCCGGCCAGGATCACGTCCCAACCCGCATCGGTGCCGATGCAGTCCGCGCCGAGGAATTCGATCAAGACATCATTGGCCTCGCCATTCAGCCGGATCGCGGTCGCGCAGAACGGATCGATGTCGGTGGCGATCACCTTGGCAGCACCTGCCTTGGCCGCGGCAATGGCGACAAGGCCGGAGCCGGAGGCGAAGTCGAGCACGCGCTTGCCCCGCACCGTGCCGGGATTGTCCAGGACATAGCGGGCAAGGCCCTGGCCGCCGGCCCAGGCAAACGCCCAGAAGGGCGGCGGCAGGCCGATCTCGACCAGCTCATCCTCGGTCCGCTGCCACAAATCATGCGCCTCGTCGGCAAGATGAAGCAGGATTTCCGGCACATGCGGCGGCGCGATCAGCGCCGTGTTGTCGAGGATGAATTGTTTGGCGCTGTTCGGCGTCAGCGCCGTCACGGAGCGGGCGTCAGGCCGCCCATGCGGCAGACTTCCTTCCATTCGGCCGGCGTCACCGGCTGCACGGAAAGCCGTCCGAGCCGCACCAGCGCCATGTCGGCAAGTTTTGGATTGGCCTTGACCTCTTCCAGCGTCGGCGGGTTGGGCACATCCTGGACGGCGCGGATGTCGACGCATTCCCAGCGCGGATCATCCGACGTGGTGTCGGGATGGGCCAGTGCGCAGACCTCGGCGATGCCGACCACGTTCAGCCCCTCGTTGGAATGATAGAAGAAGCCGAGGTCGCCGATCCGCATCGCCTTCATGTTGTTGCGCGCGGCGTAGTTGCGCACGCCATCCCATTGCGTGCCGGCCTTTCCCTTGGCCTTCAGCGCCTCGAAGGAGAAGACCGAAGGTTCGGATTTGAACAACCAGTAGTTCATGTCTTTGCTCCTCCTTGCGGGTCATCCACCGGCGACCGGGAGTTAAGTAGCCGCCGGCTTGTTGAACGTCCAGTTCCACGGGCGGATTTCGACGCTCTCGAACAGGCCGGCCTTCGCGTACGGGTCGGCGGCCGACAAGGTCTGCGCACCCGCCATGTCGGGCGCCTCGACGACGACGAGGCTGCCGTTGGGCTTGCCTTCGGCGTCAAGGAACGGACCGGCGAAAGCCAGCTTCTTGTCGCCGTTCAGTTCTTCCAGGAAGGCGATATGCTCCGGCCGCGTGTCGAGACGCACCTGCACGCTTCCCGGCTTGTCCTTGCAAATCACAGCAAACAGCATGGTCTCTCTCCTGGTCGTTCGATCAAAATCGTGGGGATCAATCGTTGGTTTCGGTCTTCAGCGGCCGGGTCATCAAGGCCGTCACAGCCTGCCGGATGGTGATGGTGCCGTCCAGTATGGCGGCGACGGCGGCAATGATCGGCGCGTCGATGTTGCGCTCGGTGGCGATGCGGGCAGCGATCGCCGCCGTCGGCACGCCCTCGGCCAGCGGCAATCCGGAAAGCTCCTTGCCTTGTCCGAGCGCCAGCCCATAGGCGAAATTGCGCGACTGGGTCGACGAGCAGGTCAGCAACAGGTCGCCAAGGCCGGAAAGCCCCATCAAGGTCTCGGGCCTGGCGCCGAAGGCGGCACCGATGCGGCGCAGCTCGACAAAGCCGCGCGTCACCATGGCGGCCTGGGCGCTGGCGCCGAGACCGGCGCCGGTGACGGCACCCGCGGCAATGGCGAAGACGTTCTTCAAGGCGCCGCCGATCTCGACGCCGGTCAGGTCGTCGCTCGAATAACAGCGCAGGTTCTCGGCGGAAAAGCGGGCGGCGAGTTCGGCGGCCAAGGCCTCGTCGCGGGCGGCGACCACGACGGCCGTCGGTAGACCGCGCGCAACATCGGTGGCGAAGCTTGGACCCGACAGAGCGGCGACCGGGTTTTGCGGTAGGATTTCTTCGACAATCGCCGACAGCAAGGCGCCGGTATCGCTTTCGATGCCCTTGGCACAGAGAACGAGCGGGATACCGGCCGGTATATGGTCCTTCGCGGCGGCCAGGGTGGCCCGCAGCGACTGCGCCGGCGTCACCGCCAGCACACAATCGGCACCGTCGAGCGCGGCTTGGATGTTGTTCGTCGCCACGATGCCGACCTGGAGCGTAATGCCCGGCAGATAGCGTGGATTTTCGCCGCGGTCGATCGCGGCGACGGTCTCTGGGTCGCGCGCGTAAAGGCGGACGAAATGGCCGGCGCGAAGCATGGCCAGCGCCAAGGCAGTGCCCCAGGCCCCGCCGCCGAGCACGGCAACGCGCCAGCCGGTTGGCGCTGTGTCGTTGCCGCTCATTGCACCCTCGTTCATGCCTTTGCTCCGCGCCGGCCGGAGCCGACCATCGGGGTCGAGATGCTGTCCAGCGGCCAGCGCGAGCGCGGCACGAAATCGAAGCCGTTCTCCTGCGCCATGCCTTCACGCAGCCGCTCGATGCCGGCCCAGGCGATCATCGCCGCATTGTCGGTGCAAAGTTTTAGCGGCGGTGCGATGAAGGTGAAGCCGGACTCGGCGCACTGCCGCTCCAGCATCGCCTTGATCGTGTGGTTGGCGGCGACGCCGCCGGCGACGACCAGCGCTGGTGTCCTGGTGGCGGGAAAAGTCTCCCGAAAGCGCGTCAGCGCGCGAGAAACGCGGTCAGCCAGCGCGTCGGCGACGGCCGCCTGGAACGAGGCGCAGATGTCGGCGACGTCCTGGTCGCTCAAGGGCGCAATGGCGGTCGCCGCCTGGCGCACGGCGGTTTTCAGGCCGGAGAAGGAGAAGTCGGGCTGGGCCGAGCCCTTCATCGGACGTGGAAAGGCAAAGCGCGATGCGTTGCCGGCCTGCGCCGCCTTCTCGACATTCGGTCCGCCGGGATAGGGCAGGTCGAGCATCTTGGCCGTCTTGTCGAAGGCCTCGCCGAGCGCGTCGTCGATGGTGGTTGCCCAGCGCTGATAGTCGCCGACGCCGCGCACGGCGAGGATCTGCGTGTGGCCGCCGGAAACGAGCAGCAGCAGATAGGGGAAATCGAGCCCGTCGGTCAGCCGTGCCGTCAAGGCATGGCCTTCGAGGTGGTTGATGGCGATCAGCGGCTTGTTCGCGGCCGCGGCAATCGCCTTGGCCGTCATCAGCCCGACGATCAGCCCGCCGACCAGACCGGGACCGGCGGTGGCGGCAATCGCATCGATATCGGCCAGCGCCACGCCCGAATCGGCAAGCGCTGCCTCGATAATGCCATCCAGCGCCTCGACATGGGCGCGTGCCGCGATCTCCGGCACGACGCCGCCGAATGCGGCATGTTCCTCGATCTGGCTGAGCACGATGTTGGACAGGATTTTTGGCGCGGCATCGCCGTCCAGCACCACGACACTGGCGGCGGTCTCGTCACAACTCGTCTCAATGCCCAGAACGCGGATCAATTCGTCGCTGTCCCTAAAGATTGTATCATGAGGCTTTCCCCGTTAGGAGAAGCCCGGAAAAGCCTCGCTTGCCGGGGGTTATCACGGACCGCGCGCCATGCAAACAATCTTGAGAATCGGAACACGGGGCAGCCCGCTGGCGCTGGCACAGGCGCATGAAACGCAGGCGCGGTTGATGGCCGCGCACGGCATGCCTGCGGAAGCGCTCGAGGTCGTCGTCATTTCGACCACCGGTGACCGCATCCAGGACCGGCCGCTGTCGGAAGCCGGCGGCAAGGGCTTGTTCACCAAGGAGATCGAGGAGGCGCTGCTGGCGGGCCGGATCGACATCGCCGTGCATTCGTCGAAGGACATGCCGACGCAACTGCCCGACGGTCTCGAACTCTCGGCCTTCCTGCCGCGCGAGGACGCCCGCGATGCCTTTGTCGGCAAGGCCGCTAAGACGATCGCCGAACTGCCGCAGGGAGCGAAAGTCGGCTCGTCGTCGCTGCGGCGGCAGGCGCTGATCCGCCGCATGCGGCCCGATCTCGACGTGGTGATGTTCCGCGGCAATGTGCAGACGCGGCTGCGCAAGCTCGACGAAGGCGTCGCCGCTGGCACCATTCTCGCCTATGCGGGGTTGAAGCGGCTTGGGCTCGAGCATGTCGTCACCGACCTGATGCCGCTCGACATCTTTCCGCCGGCGCCGGGCCAAGGCGCGATCTGCATCGAAACTCGTATCGGCGACCGCGACGTCGAAAAGATGCTGGCGGCCATCCATGATGTTCCGACCGGCCAGGCGCTGGCCTGCGAGCGCGCCTTCCTGGCGGCGCTTGATGGTTCGTGCCGCACGCCGATCGCCGGCTACGCGGCGATCGAGGCCGGAAAACTGTCGTTCGCCGGACTGATCATCTCGCCCGACGGCGTGCAATCGCACACTGTCGAGCTGCAGGGACCGGCGCGGGATGCCGCCCGTGTCGGTGCCGAAGCAGCCCGGACAGTACGGGCCAAGGCCGGCGAAAAGTTCTTCGACGGCTGGCTCTGAAATGCTTCGCATCCTGGTGACGAGACCGGAACCCGGCGCCTCGCGCACAGCGCGGCAGCTTGAGAAGACAGGATTCCAGCCGATCCTTTTGCCCCTGACCGAAACGGTGGCGCTGCCGGTCGATGGCGGAGTGGTTCCACACGATGCCGTCGCCGTGGCCATCACCAGCGCCAATGCCGTGCGCCATGCCCCAAAAGAGCTGATAGCGGTACTCACAGCGTTGCCTTGCCATGCCGTCGGCGAAAGGACGGCGCAAGCCGCGCGCGAAGCAGGGTTTTTGTCGGTCAGCGAAGGCCCGGGCAATGCCGAAGCGCTTGCCGAGAGTCTTGCCGCGGATCACTCGGGCAAGACGATCGTCTATCTCTGTGGACGCGTGCGGTTTCCCGCATTCGAACGGGGGTTGGAGACGGCGGGCGTCCGGGTCCGTGCCGTCGAGACATATGACACATTCGCGGTGAGTTATTCGGACGAGGCCATTGTTGCGCTGTTGTCGGGCGAACCTGTCGATGCGGTGCTGTTCTATTCGGCCAAAGCGGCCGCCGCGCTACAGGTTTTGGCCAGGCGGCCTGCTCTGCAGGGGCTGTTTGAAAAGACATGGTTTTTCGCGCTTTCGGCGCGTATCGCGGCAGCCTTCGGCGATACCGCCCGTGAAAGGCTCCGCATTGCCGCGCAGCCTGACGAGGAAGCGCTGCTGGCACTTTTGCAGGCGCGGCTCTGAGCCGCGTCATCACACCGCCCCTTTTCACCGCTTGGTGATGTGCTAGACCCTTTCTGAACCATCATGCGCCGCAAGGCGTTGAGACGAAGCGAATTGTGCGGAGCCAGGCATGGTCAAGACGCCGAAGGTGCGACACTCGAAAAGCCGCCGCGAGCCGGTGACCATCGATCTGGAGCCGGGCGCCGTTTCACGCGTCGCCGATGAGGACGCGGCCAGGGCTCAGACAGACGAGGCGAAGGCTGAGGAAGCAGAGAACGCTTCGCAGGCTGAGCTTCCCGAAGAGCCGGTGCATGCCGACCAGACCGACCTCGAGCCCTGGGAGCATGCCGATGCCAAGGCCGAATCGGAGCAGCCAGTGGCGGCGGGCAAGGGCGGCAGCGAGGCTGAGCTCCCCTATCCCGGATCGTCCGACGATCCCGGGTCGTCCGACGTGCCGGCCGATAAAACCAAAGCTTACGACTACAATTTCGAGGACGCATCGGCGAAGCCCACACGGACCGGCGGCGACAAAGCCAAAACCGAGACACGGGACGAGAGAACGGCGCCGCCCCCGGCAAAGCGTGGCGGCTTCAACGGCATCGCCGCCGGCCTGCTCGGCGGCATCATCGCGCTGGTTGGCGCCGGCGGGCTGCAATTTGCAGGCCTGCTCGGCGCGCCGGGCTCGAGCTCCAGTGTCTCGCTCGAGGGCGTCAATGGCGAGATCGCTTCGCTGAAGAGCGAAATCGCCGGTTTGAAGGAAGCTGGCGGCAACAGCGATGTGGCGGCCAAGGTGGTCGGGCTGTCCTCGGGCCTGGAGCAGGTCAAGGCCGATGTGGCGGCGCTGAAATCGGCGGTCGAAAAAGGTGGAGCAGGCGACACCGCCGGGCTCGCCGCACTGGGCGACAAGATCAAGCAGATCGAAACGGCGGTCGCGGCCCTTGGCAAGGCCGGCGGCACGGCGCCGGTCGATCTCGGCCCGCTCAACGAAAAACTGGCTGGTCTCGACGCGCAGGTGAAATCCGCCGGCGAGGCGACGACGGCGCAGGATGGCCGGCTGACCGCACTGGAGCAGTCGGTGTCGCAGCTGGCCGGCAAGGTCGAGGCGGCGGCAGGACAGCCGAAGATCGCGCTCGCCATCGCCGCGTCGGCGCTCAAGGCAGCGCTTGACCGTGGCGCGCCGTTCTCGGCCGAACTCGAAACCTTTGCCGCGATTTCTCCGGACGCGCCGCAGCTTGCGACCTTGCGCCCCTACGCCGAAAAGGGCGTTCCGACCCGCGCCGAGATCGCATCGCAAGCGGATGCCGCCGCCAATGACATGGTCGGCGCGGCGACCCCTGTCGATGAGAGTGCCGGCTTCCTGCAGAACCTTTTGTCGAGCGCCGAATCGCTGGTCAAGGTCAGGCCAATCGGCGCTGTCGAAGGTGCTGGGGTGCCCGAAATCGTTGCGCGTATGGAGGCGGCGGTCAAACAGGGTGACTACGTCAAGGCACTCACTGAATACGACACGCTGCCGCAAGCCGCCAAGGCTGCAGGCGCCGACTTTGCCGGCAAACTGAAAGCGCGCGTCGAGGTCGAAACCCAGGTCGACGCGCTGATTTCGGGCGCGATGAAGGCATGAGGGCAACACGATGATCCGCCTGCTCGCCTTCCTCGTCGTCGTCTTCGCGCTCGGACTGGGCTTTGCCTGGCTGGCCGACCGGCCGGGCGACATGGTCATCACCTTCAGCGGCTATCAATACCAGGTCAGCCTGATGGTGGCGGCGGTGGCCGTCGTTGCCGTCGTCGCCGCGGTGATGATCCTGTGGTGGCTGCTCAAGTCGCTGTGGAATAGCCCCTACACCATCTCGCGCTATTTCCGTGTCCGCCGCCGCGACCGCGGCTATCAGGCGCTGTCGACCGGCATGATCGCCGCCGGCGCCGGTGACGGCGCGCTGGCCCGCAAGAAGACCAAGGAAGCGGCTAAGCTGATCCGCTCCGACCAGGAGCCGCTGATCCATCTGCTGGAGGCGCAGGCGTCGCTGCTCGAGGGCGATCACGAGGGCGCGCGGCAAAAGTTCGAGAGCATGCTCGACGATCCCGAAATGCGGTTGCTCGGCTTGCGCGGGCTCTATCTCGAAGCCGAACGGCTCGGTGATCGCAACGCCGCCAGGCACTATGCCGGCCGCGCCGCGGTAATGGCGCCGCAGCTGGCCTGGGCCGCCGAATCGACGCTTGAAGAGCTGGCGGCGCGCGGTGACTGGGACGGTGCCTTGAAACTGGTCGACGCGCAGAAGGCGACACGCCAGATCGAGCGCGAAGCCGCCAACCGCCGCCGCGCCGTGCTGTTGACCGCCAAGGCGCAGGCGCTCGCCGACACCGATCCCACCGCCGCCAGAACCGCGGCGATCGAGGCCAACCGGCTGCGGCCAGACTTCGCGCCCGCCGCCGTTGCCGCCGCTGCGGCGTTGTTCAAGCAGAACGACGTGCGCAAGGGCTCAAAGATCCTCGAGGCGGCGTGGAAGGCCGAGCCGCAGCCGGAGATCGCCGAGCTCTATACCCACGCAAGGCCTGGTGACGCCGTGCTCGACCGCCTCAACCGGGCGAAGAAGCTGCAGGAGATGAAGAAGAACCACGCCGAATCATCGATGACAGTGGCGCGCGCCGCACTCGACGCGCAGGACTTCTCGACCGCCCGCCGCGAGGCGGAGGCCGCGATCAGGATGGACCGCCGCGAGGGCGCCTATCTGCTGCTCGCCGACATCGAGGAGGCCGAGACCGGCGACCAGGGTAAGGTGCGGCAGCTGCTGTCGAGGGCGGTGCGGGCGCCGCGCGATCCGGCCTGGGTCGCCGACGGCGTGGTGTCCGAGCGCTGGGCGCCGGTATCGCCGATCACCGGTCGGCTCGACGCCTTCGAGTGGCGCGCGCCGATGGAGCGGCTCGGCCAGCTGATCGACAGCCATGAGGATGCACCAGCCAGCGCGGTGCCGGTCATTGAAGCACTGGCAACGCCGACGAGTGAAAAAAGGCCGGTCGAGGTGATCGATGACGCCGGTCAGGGCGAGGTGGCGGGCAAGGACGCCGAGAGCCACGAGGATCATGTCAGGCCGATCACGGCGGCGGCCTTCGCTGCGGTGCCGACCGATGCCGAGGGTGTCGAGCCGGCCGAGGAGCATGCGCGGCTGCCGGACGATCCCGGCGTCGATCCGGACGAGGAAGCGGAAAAATCGTCGCGCCGGTTTCGGTTGTTTTGAATTGGGCTGGCCGTCAAGCCCCCCTCTGACTCAAGAAGATAGAGCATGATGTCTGGACAAACGGGTCCGGTTTGTCCGAGAAAACCGCTTCACACTTTTCGGCATCATGCTCTGAGGAATGGATCTATGTTTGAACGCGTTCTGTCATTTCTCAGGGATTTGCCGGCCGGCACTACCGCGCAGGCCAGCACGGACGATCCGCGCATCGCTGCATCGGCGCTTCTCTACCATGTGATGAACGCCGATGGCGTGCGCCAGGATGTCGAATGGGAGCGGTTCAAGGCGGTGCTGGCGCAGAGCTATTCGATCAGCGGCGCCGAACTCGAAGCGCTTGTCGCCGCCGGTGAGCGGGCCGACAATGAGGCGATCGATCTCTATGCCTTCACCAGTGTCTTGAAGCGCCATCTCGATGCCGATGCGCGCAAGGCTTTCATCGGCCTGATGTGGGAGATCGTCTATGCCGATGGCGAGTTGCACGAACTGGAGGACAACACGGTCTGGCGCGTCGCCGAGCTGATCGGCGTCGAACGCCGCGACCGTGTCGAGGCGCGCCGCAAGGCGGCCGCACTTGCACCTGGCGCCACCGGAACATCAAGCGACGAATAGGTTTTCGCCTTCCCATGCCGCGCCAAACGAGTTCGAAGCCAAAGATCCTGATCGTGCTGCATCAGGAGAATTCGAGCCCCGGACGCGTCGGCCACATGCTATTGGAAGAGGGTTTTGACCTCGACGTCCGACGTCCGCCGCTGGGCGACACTTTGCCGGACACGCTGGACGGCCACGCCGGCACGGTGGTGTTCGGCGGGCCGATGAGTGCCAATGACGAGGATGAATTCGTCCGCCGCGAGACCAGTTGGCTGGAAATACCGCTGAGGGAGAACCGGCCGTGCCTCGGCATTTGCCTTGGCGCGCAGATGCTGGTCAATCATCTCGGCGGCAAGGTCGAGGGTCACGGCGAAGGGCTGGTCGAGATCGGATGGTACCCGCTGAAGGCGACCGAAGCCGGCAGGGAGCTGATGCATTGGCCGGAGATGGTCTATCAGTTTCACCGTGAGGGCTTTTCGCTGCCCAGGGACGCGACGCTGCTGGCGACGGCCGAGACCTATCCCAACCAGGCCTTCCGCTATGGTGACAATGCCTGGGGCATCCAGTTCCATGGCGAGCTGACCAGGGTGATGATGCAGCGCTGGGTGGTGCGCGGCGCGCATCGCTTCGAGCTGCCGGGCGCGCAGCCCGGCCGCGATCATCTCGGCGGCCGGCTGATCTGGGACATGCATCTCAAGCGATGGCTGGACGAGTTCCTGCGGCTGATTTTCGGCAAGCCGGCCGCTCGATAAGGCGGGTCAATTGCGCCCGCTGAGGTGGCGCACCTTGCGCAGTTGCGGGAACAGCACCATCCACAATCCGGCGACGGCAATCGCACCGACGCCGCCGACCACGACAGCCGGTACCGTGCCGATCAGTGCCGCCATCGTGCCGGCGCGGAATTCGCCGACCTCGTTGGAAGCTCCGACGAAGACCTGGTTGACGGCGTTGACGCGACCACGCACATGATCGGGCGTCCACAGCTGGATCAGGGTCTCCCGGATGTAAACGCTGAACATGTCGGTGGCGCCAAGGAAGGCGAGGGCGACGATCGACAGCCAGGTGATAGTCGACAGGCCGAACAGCACGGTAAAGGCGCCGAACGCGGCGACAAAGCCGAGCATGATCGTGCCGGCGTGGTTGCGGATCGGATGGCCGGCCAGCCAGATGGCGACGCAGATGGCGCCGACGCCCGGTGCCGAGCGCAGAAGGCCGAGACCCCAGGGGCCGAGCTGGAGGATGTCGCGCGCGTAGACAGGCAGCAGCGCCGAGGCGCCGGACAGGAGCACGGCGAACAGATCGAGCGAGATGGCGCCCAGCACGATCTTCTCGCTCCAGATGTAGCTGAATCCCCCGAAAAGGTTCTGCATCGTCGGCTTTTCGGTCTCCGTGCGTTGCGACGGCTTCGGGATGGTGAAGATCAGCAGCCCGGACACGAGCATCAGGACGGCGGCCGTGCCGTAGGCCACTTCCGGCGACACGCCGTAGAGCAGGCCGCCAGCAACCGGTCCGACGATGGTCGCCGTCTGCCAGGCCGATGAATTCCAGGCGATGGCATTCGCGAAATCCTCAGGCGGCACCAGATTGGCGAACAGGGAGGCGGAGGCCGGACCGAAGAAGGCGCGGGCGACGCCAAACATGGCAAGTACGGCGAAGATCGGCAGCGGTCCGCTGATGCCGCGCAGCGTCAGAAGAAGCAGCGTCAGCGCGCAGATCGCTTCCAGCACCACCGCCAGCGCCATGATCAGCCGCCGCCCGAAGCGGTCGGCGACGACGCCGGTGACCAGCACCAGCAGCAGCGAAGGCAGGAACTGGACGATGCCGACCAGGCCGAGATCGAGCGGGTTCCGGGTCAGGTCGTACATCTGCCAGCCGACAGCGACGGACACGATCATGGTGGCGAAGGTCGTGAGGAAACGCGCCGCCCAATAGCTCAGGAAGGAGCGATGGCGGAACGCGGCATAGCGCTGGTCGGGCAATATCTGTTCGGTTGTCATGGATTTAAGAGGCCCGTTGCGATGGCATTGGAGCGACGTGCGTCCAATTGGACGCACAAAATACGCTCCAACACTTGTTAGCTTTCGCATCGTGGCGGGGCACTTCCACGATGGGCGCTGGTCCGGCTGGCGGAACTGTTTGCCCAGATTCGATGCGGATATGCGTTAAAATCGGTGATGGATCAAGGAATTTTCAACCTGCTCCATCGATCGCATGGGGAGCTTACTGCTTCAGCGCGGCGGAGATTGCGTCGAGGCCGCCGCGTAGTTCGGCTTCCGTCGGCCAGCCAAAGCCGATGCGGAAGAAGCGCTTCTCCATCTCGAACCAGTGGCCGGGCCCGACATACGTGCCGTGGTTCTCGAGCAGGTTCACATAGAACCGGTCGAGGTCGAAGCCGGGATCGACATTCAGGCGGGGGAAACCGACGACACCACCTTCGGGCCGCACCCAGTCTACCAGTGGCTCGCGGTCGATCCAGGCCTGGACGATGTCGCGGCGCTTCGCCATTTCGGGCAGCAGCGTCGCCAGGAAGATATCCCGGCGCTCAAGCATGCCGCGCGCGACGGCTTCGTCGATGACGCTGCCACAGATGCCGATCTGCTCCTTGGCGGCGAGGAACTTTTCCTGAAGCTCCGCATCCCTGGTGATCAGCCAGCCGATGCGGATCCCGGGAATGCCGAAGGACTTGGACAGTGACGAGACGCTGATCGCCTTCCGGCTCAGCGATGCCGCCGACGGCAGCCGCTTGCCATAGGAGAGGTCGCGGTAGGTCTCGTCGACCAGCAGATGGCAATTGCTGCTTTCGGCGAGCGCCACCAGTGCATCGAGCCCGGTCCGGTTCATCATCGTGCCGGTCGGGTTGTGCGGGCAGGTAACGCTGATCAGCCTGGTGTTCGGCTGCATTGCCGCCTTGACGCGCTCGACCTCGATGGCGAAGCCTTCCTCGAAGGCCAGGTCGACAAAGCCGATGGCGCAGCCGATCGCCCTTGGGGTTTCGATGTTGGTGGCGTAGTTGGGCCTGATGACGACGAGATGGTCGTTCGCCGACAGAAGCGAGGTCGAGATGATGAAGAGCGCGCCTGCGGCACCGGCGGTGACCAGGACATCATCAGGCGAGATGCCGGCGTCCTGCGCCGCAATCAGCGCGCGCAGCTCCTTGTCGCCGCGATGCTCACCATAGAAAAGCGTGAGATCAGGCAGCGACAGGCCGATGTCGGAGAGCTTCTGGTCGGCGATCGAACTTTCGGAGAGATTGTAGCGAATACGGTCGTAGCCGTACTCTTCCGGCGCCTCTTTCTCGATCACCATCCGGGTGTAGTTCATGACTTCCCCCTCAAAGAACCCGTCCGGTTCATCCAAGCCATAAAAACATGAAGCCTGCCAAGGCGATTCGCCGGCAGGCTTCAATCAATCTATTGGCTCAGCGCCGAATTCGGTCCTTGCCTCAGGAGGTCGTTGTCCCAAACCGTTGGACACCCTCGGTCAAGCCCGAGGGCATGCTCTTGGGGGACATGCCTCAGGCTGAAACCTTGGCCTTCCTGCCCTTGACAGGTGCCTTCACGGGGGCGGCCTTGCGGCCGAGACCGATCGATTTCGCCAGCAGCGAGCGCGAGGCGGCATAGTTGGGGGCGACCATCGGATAGTCCGACGGCAAGCCCCATTTGGCGCGGTAGGCGTCCGGCGTCAGGCCGAAATGCACGCCGAGGTGACGCTTCAGCGATTTGAACTTCTTGCCGTCTTCGAGGCAGATGATGTAATCGGGCGTCACCGACTTCTTGGGGTTGACCGCCGGGACCAGCGGAGCAGCCAATGGGGCCACCGGCTTGCCGAGCCCGCTTATCGAGGCGCTGACGCTGGCGATGAGGTCGGGCAAGCCGGAGGCGGGCAAGCGGTTCTTCTCGACGTAAGCGGACACGATGTGAGCGGTAAGCTCGAGCAGGTCGATGTCTTTACGGGCGCTGTTGCTATCGTCGGTCACTCTATCTCTCCGTCTAAAGCGAATGACCTGAAAATCGGATTCGATTCCCGGAAAGGATCATGCGCAAAATCAAAATGCTAAAGCGTCCTTTGTGCATCCACGGGACGGGCAGCGTTGTTGTGGCGCGGAATTCCTAGTCGGGGAATCTGCGCAATGCAATGACTTGGCGTCATATCACACGTTATTTTGAACAACTATATTAAACAATAACAATATCAGACTATCAGCGCCTTGTCGCGCCACAATCGAAATCCGCCCTCGAAGGGCGCGTGTGTTGTCGCCGCGCCTGGAGTCGGCGGGCAATTCATCGAGCTTGTCGACATTGCCGCCGCCAAATGACGGCATAGTCAGGCTGCATCGCGGCACGGAGCCGGTCGACGACGTCGAAGACATATCGGCGCCATTTCTTCTTGCCGCGCTTTACCAGGCCGCGTTCGCCGACCGGGCCCGGGATAGCCCCATCGAGATGACGTCATAGGACAGGCCCCCGGCGAGTTCTTGACCGCATCGATCATCTGCCGAGGCGTCAGGTCCGGCCCGGAGCCGGCGCGGCGCTCCTCGCCGCCGGCGCTTGGTGAGGATCTTGACGTGCGAGCCGCCAATATCGATCGAAAGCACGATCTTTTCAGGGCCTGACTTCTCAGGACCCGATGCCGGTTGTTTCACCGCCTTGGCCATCATGTCACCCTCTCACTTTACCGGATCGATCCAGCCGTTGGGCGGCCCGAACCCGGCCATGACGTCCGCGGGACCCCATGTGCCCGGCTCGTAGAGATGCGGTGGCGTGGTGTCGCCAAGCACCGGGCCGACGATGCGCCAGGCCAGTTCGCTGGCATCCTGGCGGGTGAACAACTGACCGTTGCCGTTCATGGCATCGCCGATCAACCGCTCATAGGGCGGCATGTCGCCCTTACTGTCGTCGAGCGCCGTCAACTCAACCTGCTCGCCGATCATGTCGTCGCCCGGCGCCTTGCGCTGGGCGCCGATGGCGATCACCACTTGCGGATCGATACGGAAGCGGACGTAGTTCTGGTCAGCGGGCTTGATCGGGTCGAAGACGTCGAGCGGCGGCCGCTTCAGCCGCACCACCACTTCGGTGACATGCACCGGCATGTTCTTGCCGGCGCGGATGAAGAACGGCACGTCCTGCCAGCGCCAGGTGTCGACGAAGAAACGCACCGCCGCGAAGGTCTCGACCGGCGAGTTCGGCGCCACGCCCGGTTCAGTAAGATAGCCGGTGAACTGGCCGCGCACGACATCGTCCCTGGTCAGCGTGCGGATGGCGCGCAGCACCTGCACCTTCTCATCGATCAGGTCGTCGGCGGAGCGGCCGACGGGCGGCTCCATGGCAAGCAGCAACAGGATGTTGAGCAGATGGTTCTCGATAACGTCCCTGATGCAGCCGACATCGTCATAGAAGCGACCGCGCCCTTCCACGCCGAAATCCTCGGCCATGGTGATCTGCACGCTCTCGACGAAATTGCGGTTCCAGATCGGCTCGAGGAAGGAATTGGCGAAGCGGAAATAGAGCAGGTTCTGGATCGCTTCCTTGCCGAGATAGTGGTCGATGCGGAAAATCGACTGTTCGTCGAACACCAGATGCAGGACCCGGTTCAGCCAGCGCGCCGATTGCAGGTCGTGGCCGAAAGGCTTTTCCACCATCAGCCGCGCGCCCTGGGCCGTGCCCGATTGCTCCAGCCCCTGGACGACGATCTCGAACATGGTCGGCGGCACCGCCATGTAGTGCAGCGGCCGCTGCGCCGTGCCGAGCGCGCTTTTCAGCTTCTCGAAGGTCGCTCCATCGCGGTAGTCGCCGCTGACATAGCGCAGTTGCGAGGCGAACTGTGCGAACACCTTCTCGTCGATCTTGCCGAGCGCATTGACGATGCCGTCGCGGGCACGGGCCTGCAATTGCTTGATGTCCCAGGCGTCGAAGGCGACGCCGATCACCGGCTCGGTGAGCGTGCCCTTGGCGACCATCTGATAAAGCGCTGGAAATATCTTCTTGTGGGCGAGGTCGCCGGTCGCTCCGAAAAGCACCAGCGTGTCGGAGCGTTCCTGGCTCATGCGCGTCTCCCCCGCCGCCATCACTTGCCGGCCTTTTCGACATGGCCGCCAAAGGCATAGCGCATTGCGGACAACAGCTTGTCGGCGAATTCGGATTCGCCTTGTGAGGAGAAGCGGTCGAACAGCGCCGAGGACAGCACCGGCGCCGGCACGCCGGTGTCGATCGCCGCCTTCAGCGTCCAGCGGCCTTCGCCGGAATCCGAGACGCGGCCGCCGAAATTCGCCAGGCCCGGATCGCTCTTCAGCGCGCCGGCCGTCAGGTCGAGCAGCCAGGAGCCGATGACGCTGCCATGCCGCCAGACCTCGGCCACCTGGGCAAGGTCGATGTCGAACTGGTAGTATTGCGGGTTTTCCAACGGGCTGGTCTCGGCGTCCGCCGTTCGTTGCCGCTTGCCGGCATTGGCCGACTTCAGGATGTTCATGCCTTCGGCATAGGCGGCCATGACGCCATATTCGATGCCGTTGTGCACCATCTTGACGAAGTGGCCGGCGCCGCTCGGTCCGCAATGCAGATAGCCAAAGGCCGCGGTCCCGGCATCCTTGGGCGGATTGGAGCCGGCGTCGGCGCCCGGCGCCAGCGTGGCGAAGACCGAATCGAGATGTTGCACCGCCACATCGGGACCGCCGATCATCAGGCAGTAGCCACGCTCCAGTCCCCAGACACCGCCGCTGGTGCCGACATCGACAAGATGGATACCCTTGCCAGCCAGCTTCGCGGCCTGGTCGACGGCGTCGTGATAGTAGGAATTGCCGCCGTCGATGAGGATGTCGCCGGGCTCCATCAGCGCCGCCACCTGATCGATGATCCTGCCGGTGATGGCCGCCGGCAGCATCAGCCACACACAACGCGGCTTGGCGAGCTTGCCGACGAATTCTTCCAGTGAGGCCGCCCCTAGCGCGCCGTCGGTCACCAGAGCCGCGACGCTGGTGGGATTGATGTCGTAGACGACGCATTCATGGCCGTCGCGCATCAGGCGCCGGACCATGTTGGCGCCCATCCGGCCCAGTCCCATCATTCCGATCTGCATGGTGTCGTCCCTGTTTCCTAAGAGATTTGCGGGGTTTATCGAGGAAGGATCGCCTGGCTATTCCTGGGCGCCCGATATGACGGAGAAGTCGACATTCTCCCAATCGCCGGTCCCGGGCCAGAAAAAAGTGAAGATCAGCGTGCTTCCCTGCGGGAGGCTGGCCAAGTGACGTTTCGACGCCACTCGTGGCGCTCGGCGTCCATCGTGCCGGAATTCCCGGGGCGCCGGAGCAATGGTTGGCGTCCAAGTCACTGGCATTCTGTGTCGGTCTCCTGACCCGTCTCCCTAGACCAGGACGCGAAACCTTTTCAATCACCGCACCGCAAGTTGATCGGGCTCCGCCAGCCCAGCCGTCGTTGACAGCGGTGCCGGCATGCGTCCACTATTTCCCTGCACGGGAGGATCGTGAAAGCCATGCCGGAGGTGTCCCTGGTCCTGATCGACCGGCTGTTGGCGATTTCGCGGGCGCTTGCCGGCCATATCGATCCCGGCACGGCGTTCCGCGCGACAGCAATCGAGATCGGCTCGCTCATTCCGCACGACCACATGGATCTGGCGGTGCTGTCGCACGACGGCCGCCGCCACGCCTGTTATGAAGCCGGCTTCCACACCAGCTGGAGCGAGCTTGCCCAGCATCCGCTGCCGACCGAAGTCAGCCCGATACGCTCCGTGCTGTGGGGCGAGGTGCCCTATCTGCTCGCCGATGATGCGCTGCGCGACGAGCGCTTCCATTTCGCCACCGCCATCGATGGGCCGATCTTCGCCGCCCGATTGCGCAGCCGCATCGTCGTGCCGCTCAGGGCACGCGGCGGCATCATCGGCGCGCTCAACATCAGCCGGCATGAGATCGATTGCTACACGCTTGCCGATGTCGCCGTTGCCCAGCAATGCGCGGATCTGATCGCGCCCTATATCTTCGCGCTGATCCAGACCGAGGAGGCGCGCCGTGCGATGCTGGCCGAGAGCGAGGCGCGCAACCGCGTCGAACTGCTGCGGGTCGGCGCCTCGCAATTGACCGAAGGCATGGAGCGCGAACGCCGGCGCATGGCCATGGACCTGCACGACCAGACGCTCGCCGACCTCGCCCGGATCGCGCGCCAACTTTCGGCGTTGCGTGGCCAGGGCGTGGCGCGGGCGGCGCAGCTTGCCGATCTCGAGCAGGAGGTCGCCGGTTGCCTGACGGAACTGCGCCACATCGTCGACGACATGCGGCCGAGCGTGCTCGAACTGTTCGGCCTGCGCGACGCGGTCGAGGCGCATCTCAACCGCAGCGTCGCCAGAGCCAAGCCTCCGATCGCCGTGCGCATCGCCGACACCAGCGACGGCGGCGCCGACAGCCTGCCCGAGCCTGTCCGCACCGCGCTCTACCGGATCGTGCAGGAAGCGATCAACAATGCCGTTCGCCATGCCGCGCCGCACCGCATCGATGTGCTGCTGGCGTCGACAACCAGCGTGCTTCGGGTCATCGTCACCGATGACGGCCAGGGATGCGGCTCTGTCGATCCGGCGGCCCATGGCGGCATCGGCCATATGCACACGCGGGCCGCCCTTATCGGGGCACGGCTGCGAATCGGCCAAGCCGGCCGCAAGAGCGGCGGCACGCGTGTCGTCGTCGAGATCGACCGCCAGCCGTTGCCAGAGTTGGCCATGACGGCGGCTGCAACAATACCCGGCGAGCTCGCCGTGTCGGAGGCCATGTGATGCTTGTGATGATCGCCGAGAATGACGGGCTGCACCGCACCTTCGCGCGCCGGACCGTCGAGCAATTGTGGCCCGGCGACGTCGAGGTGATCGAAGCGAGCGACGGCGAGGACGCCATCAACCTGGCGGCCGAGCGTGAGCCGCCGCATGTCGTGCTCGACCTGCAGATGCCGAAGGCGACCGGGATCGAGGTCGCCAGGGCGATCTGGAACCGCCGCGCCGGCACGCACATCCTGTTTTGGTCCAATTTCGCCGACGAGGCCTATGTGCGCGGCGTGGCGCGTATCGTGCCGCCCGGTTCGGTCTATGGCTATGTGCTCAAATCGGCGACGGAGGAAGGCATGCGCTCTGCCTTGCGCGGCGTTTTCCGCGATGGCCACTGCATCATCGACCGCGAGATACGTGGCATCCAGCACCGCGTGCAGGATAGGTTCGAGGGCATCACGGACGGCGAATATGAAAGCCTGATCGACATCGCGCTCGGCCTGACCGACCGGGCGATCGCGGCACGCCGCGGCCTGTCGATCCGCGGCGCGCAGAGCCGCATCAAGCATGTCTACGACAAGCTCGGCATCGTGCCGGCGGAGGACGGCGCCAGCGATGCTTCCGTGTTCAACTCTCGGACGCGGGCGATCTATCTCGCGATGGCGCGCGGCCTGATCAACATCGACGCGCTGCGCCGCGAGCAGGGCCGGCTCGACGCCTGGCTGGCGGGGCAAGAGTAGGCCTTCCCCTACACGCCTCACCTCACGGCTGGGAGTCCGCACCAGATTCCGATCCAATTCCTGAACCAGCGGCGCGCCAGACCGGAACATCGGAAGGTCTGGCGCATTGCTAATGAACGCCGTTCCAACCCACTGCCCGCGGACCCGAAGTGCGACCCTCAATCACAAATTCGTGGCACTTGGTGCGTGAAAGCGTAGCCGGCTTCATCAACGACAATGCTCTTAGTCATGGTGCCGCGATGGCTTTCTATACCGCCACCTCGCTGGCGCCGATTTTGCTGATCGTGGTTGCTGTCGCCGGTCTCGTCTTCGGTCATGATGCCGCACAATTGGCTTTGTCGGCCCAGATCTCCGGACTGATGGGGCCGGAAAGCGCCGATCTCCTCCAGGCTGCGCTGGAAAGTGCATCCAGCAAGCTGTACGGGACCTGGGCCGCGGTCATCGGGCTCGTCACCTTGTTGGTGGCCGCGTCTGGCGTCTTTGGCGAAATGCAGCAGTCGTTGAACGCAATCTGGAAGGTTGAAGCACAGGGCAACTCCTTGTCGCGTCTGGTGCGGGCACGAGCCGCCAGTCTGGGGTTGGTGGCCGCGCTCGGGTTCCTGTTGCTGGTCTCTCTCATAGCAAGCGCCGCGATTTCGGCGCTGAGCGATTTTATCAACGTCCATCTGCCGTTCGGAACGATCATACTCGGCGTGATCAACGCCGTCGTTTCGTTTGCCCTGATCTCCCTGATGTTCGCCGCCATTTACAAAGTTTTGCCCGATCGAACCCTGGAATGGCGCGATGTAAGGATCGGTGCTGTTGTGACAGCTGCCCTGTTCACGTTGGGAAAATCGCTGATCGGCTGGTATATCGGAACCAGCGCGATTGCGTCCTCGTATGGCGCCGCCGGTGGACTGCTCGTCATACTGCTCTGGGTTTACTACTCATCGGAAATCTTCCTTCTCGGCGCCGAGTTCACGCGCGCCTATTCAGTTAGGCACGGCAGCAGGTCCGATCTGAAGGCCTTGGTTGACAGTGCTTTACCCGCGCGGCGCGACGCGTTTCGCGCAGGGCAAAAGTCCAACTCTGCTGGCGTAGTCGCGCTCGTGGCGGTGGCGTGCGCGAGCGCAACATTGACCGCGTTTTTGCTGGGTGTTCGCCGGTCCTAGTCCGACGTCGCCGCGTCGCAACCCGATGCGACAAGGTGTTCGCCAATTTTATCGGGCTTATCGCCGCTATCACTACGCCGCAATTGGGCTCTGCGCGACTGTGCAAACGCACAGTCGGCCGTGCGCTTTGACCCGTATCGCCATGCCGGCACCGCAACTACGCTCGACCCATAAAAAGACCATATCGGGAGAGCGCTCATGTCATTCGTCACCATGCGGGTTCGCACGACTGTCGGCGCCGCCGGGAGCCAGTGATGTCGGTTTCGGCGCGCGCCCGCCATTCCGGCTTCGACGACGTCGTTGGCGATGCAGCGATCGAAACGCTGGCGAGCGGCTTCGGCTTCCTCGAAGGGCCGGCCTGGCACCCCTACGAGAAATGGCTGGTCTTCTCGGACATTCCGGAAAGCCGCATGTACCGCCGTGGCGTGGCGGGCGAGATCGAGCTGTTCCGCGAGCCGAGCCACAAGGCCAACGGCAACACGTTGGACCGCCACGGGCGGCTGGTCACCTGTGAGCACGCGACGAGCCGCGTGACCCGCGCCGAGGCCAACGGCAGCGTGACGGTGCTTGCCACACACCACCAGGGCAAGCAGCTCAACAGCCCGAACGACATTGTTATTGCCACTGGCGGATCGATCTATTTCACCGATCCGGGCTATGGCCGGGTGGAGTTCTATGGCGTGCCACGCCCTCAGGAACTGCCGTTCCAAGGTGTCTACCGCGTCGATGGGGACGGCGCACAACTGACATTGCTGGCCGACGATTTCGTCCAGCCGAACGGGCTTTGCTTCTCGCTGGACGAGTCGCGGCTGTTCATCAACGACACCGAACGCGGACACATCAGGGTGTTCGGCGTCGAAGCCAATGGCGATCTCAATGGCGGCGCGGTGTGGGCGGTGACCGAGGGCGAGGGGCCGGGAGCGCCCGACGGCATGAAGATCGACAGCCGCGGCAATCTTTACTGCACCGGGCCCGGCGGCATCCATGTCTTTGACGCGTCGGGCGCCATTCTTGGCGTCATCCGGACGCCCGAAGATTGCGCGAATTTTACCTTCGGCGACGACGACCTTCAAAGCCTCTACATTACCGCGTCGACGTCATTGTACCGGCTCCGGGTGCGCGTGCCGGGATTGAGACTGTTTTGAGCCCGCGATAATTCGTGCTCAAATCAGAGTTGGGAGTGAGGCCGGGGTCAAAGCCGGCGGGAATTGCAGCAGTCAACACATCTGGGAGGATTACGACATGAAGAAACTGTTCGTTCTGGGCGCTCTGGCGGCAATGCTTGCCTCGGGCACGGCGCTGGCCGACACCAGTGGCAAGAAGATCGCCTTTTCCAACAACTATGCCGGCAATTCCTGGCGGCAGGCCATGCTCGACAGCTATGGCATCGTCACCAAGAAGGCGGTCGCCGACAAGATCGTCGGCGCGGCCGACATCTTCACCACCGCCGACAAGGAAGTGCCGACGCAGGCGGCGCAGGTGCAGAACCTGATCCTGCAGGGCTATGACGCGATCGTCATCAACGCCGCCTCGCCGGATGCGCTCAACGGCGCCATCAAGCAGGCCTGCGACGCCGGCATTGTCGTCGTCTCCTTCGACGGCACCGTCACCGAACCTTGCGCCTACCGCGTCGTCGTCGACTTCAAGGACATGGGCAAGCAGGAAGTCGAGCAGATGGCCAAGTTCCAGCCCAAGGGCGGCAACCTGCTGGAAATCCGCGGCCTCGCCGGCACCTCGATCGACGATGCCATCCATGCCGGCATCCTTGAAGGCGTCGCCGCCCATCCCGAGTTCAAGATCGTTGGTTCGGTGACCGGCGACTGGGATCAGACGACGGCGCAGAAGGCGGTGGCGACCATCCTGCCGTCGCTGCCCGAGATCGTCGGCATCGTCGACCAGGGCGGTGACGGCTATGGCGCGGCACAGGCCTTCGCCGCCGCCGGCAAGCCGCGCCCGACCATCATCATGGGCAATCGGCAGGACGAGCTGCAGTGGTGGAAGGAACAGAAGGACAAGGACGGCTACCAGACGTGGTCGGCATCGATCGCGCCCGGCGTCTCGTCACTCGCCTTCTGGGTGGCGCAGCAGGTGCTCGACGGCCGCAAGGATATTCCGCACGATCTGCTGGTGCCGTATCTGGCCTTCACCCAAGACGATTTCGAGGCCGAGCTGCCGAAGATCCCCAAGGGTGGCGTTGCCAGCCACGAATACACGCAGGAAGATGCAATCGCGGCCATCAAAGCCAACATCAAGTGAGCATCACGGCAGCGTTGCCGTCCGTATCGCCGAGCGGATATCGTTGAGCATGCCTGAAGGGAACGCTGACATCATCAGACTTAACGGCGCCGAAAAGCATTTCGGCGCCGTTCGCGCACTGGGCGGCGTCGATTTTCACGTCGGGCCCGGTGAATGCGTCGGTCTCGTCGGCCACAATGGCGCCGGCAAGTCGACGCTGATGCACATGGTGGCGGGCACGCTGGTGCCCGACAGCGGGCAGATCGGCGTGCATGGCGGCATCGAGGACAACTACTCGGTATCACGGGCGCAGCAGCTCGGCATACGCTGCGTGTTCCAGGAGCTGTCGCTGTGCCCCAATCTCAGCGTCGCCGAGAACACGCGCATCAACCATGCTTCGCTGCGCGGGCTCGGCTGGCGGCGCAAGGCGGCGGATCTGATCGCGGCCAAGCTCGACGAGATTTTTCCGGGCCACAGCATTTCGCCGTCGGACATTGTCGGCGATCTGTCCATTGGCCGGCGCCAGATGGTCGAGGTGGCGCGCGCGTTCACGGTCAGGCAGGATCGGCTTGACCTCGTCATCCTCGACGAGCCGACATCGTCGTTGGACGCGCATACGGCTGGCCAGCTGCTGGCATTCGTGCGCCGCTTCGTCGCCGGCGGCAAAAGCTGCATCCTGATTTCGCATGTGCTGGGCGAGGTGCTGCGCAACGCCGACCGCATCGTGGTGATGCGCGACGGCAAGGTGGTTGTCGCAGACGCCGCCAGTGCCTTCGACCGCGACCGGCTGGTGACGGCGATGGGCGGAGCGGAAGCGCGCCAGAAGATCGCCGCCGAAATCGCTGCCGCCAAGACCGGGGCCAGCCCGCTGCGGGTTCGGGCGCGGCCCGCCGCGCAGAAGGACGGTACCGACCTTGTCGCTTGCGCCGGCGAGATCATCGGCCTTGCCGGGTTGGCCGGCCATGGCCAGACCGATCTGCTGCTGGCGATCTTCGCCGCGGCGTCGCGCAATAAAGCAGGCATCGAGGTGACGGCACCGGTGGCACTGGTCGCCGGCGACCGCCAGGCGGACGGCATTTTTCCGCAATGGTCGATCGCGCAAAACATCGGCATCCGCTCGCTGGCGCGCCTGCGCAACGGGCTGTTGATCTCGCCGCAGCGCGAGGCGGAGCTTGCTGCATTTTGGCAAAAGAAGATCGGCATCCGCACGCCGGACATGAACAACAACATCTTCTCGCTATCGGGCGGCAACCAGCAGAAGGCGTTGTTTGCCCGCGCCCTCGGCTCGGATGCACAGATCGTGCTGATGGACGATCCGATGCGCGGCGTCGACATCGGCACCAAGCTGGAAGTCTACGACCTCGTGCGCGAGGAAGCAGGCCGCGGCCGTACCTTCCTCTGGTACACCACCGAAACCGAAGAGCTCGACAATTGCGACCACATCTATGTTTTCAAGAACAGCCGCATCGTCGCCAATCTGCGCCGCGACGAGTTGACGGAAGAGAAGATCATCCAATCCTCGTTCGGCGATGCGGCCTAAGATGACGGCCGCCAGTCTCGAAACCGCTGCCAGGACTTCCGCCGAGCGTGGCGCGCTGGCCCGCGCCCGCCTGTTGCGGGGGCTGCTGCCGGCGCTGTCGTTGGCACTGGTGCTGCTTGCCATCGCATGGCTCAACCCGCGCGCCATCAGCTATTTCGGCTTTAGCCTGATGCTCAATTTGGCGATTCCGATCGCGCTGGCGACGATCGCGCAGATGTTCGTCATATCAGGTAACGAGCTCGACCTGTCGATCGGCACTTTCGTCGGCTTCGTCGGCTGCGTCACCGCGACCTGGCTGAAGGACGCGCCGCTCATCGGCGTCGTCATCCTGCTCGGGTCGATCGGCGTCTATGCGCTGCTCGGCGCGCTGATCCATCTGCGCAACCTGCCTTCGATCGTGGTGACGCTCGGCATGAGCTTCGTCTGGCAGGGGCTGGCGATTCTCATTCTGCCCAAACCAGGCGGCAAGGCGCCGGACTGGCTGCTTGGGCTGATGGCGTTCAAGCCGCCTTTCGTGCCGTTCCCGATCATCGCCGCGCTGCTGATCGGGCTCATCGTTCATTTCGGCCTCATGCGCACCTCCTATGGCGTGATCCTGCGCGGCTCGGGCGGCAATCCGGCGGCACTCGGCCGCGCCGGCTGGTCGCTGCTCAAGACCAAGATCGTGCTGTTTTCGTTGGCCGGTCTGTTCGGCGTGCTGTCGGGCATGGCGCTGATCGGCATCACCACCTCGGCCGATGCCAATATCGGCAATGGCTATACGCTGCTGGCGATCGCTGGCGTCATCCTCGGCGGCGGCGAGTTCGTCGGCGGGCGGGTGTCGCCGATCGGCGCGGTAATCGGCGCGCTGACGCTGGCGCTGGCGGCCTCTCCGCTGCTCACCTTCATGCACATCCCACCCGACTGGCAGGTGGCCGCCAACGGCGCCATCCTGATCATCGTGCTGGCGGCGCGGGTGCTGATCAGCCGCAAGGAGAGGTGAGCGATGGCATCGGTGAAATCGCTGCTCAACAAACCCTGGATCTGGTCTTTTCTCGGCGCGCTTCTGGTCTGGCTGGCGACGATCGTCTTCACCGGCGGATACGGCGGCGGCGGCATGGTCACCGCCGCCCTGTCGCTGGCGGTGTTCACTGTCATCGTCGGTGTCGGCCAGATGTTCGTCATCACGCTCGGCCCGGGCAATGTGGACCTGTCGCTGCCCGCCAATATCGGCCTCGCCAGCGCCGTCGCCATGAAGGTGATGGACGGCAACGATTCCATGATCGCGGTCGGGCTGCTGACGGCGCTTGCCTGTGGCGCGGCGGTCGGCGCCGTCAACTATCTGCTGATCTGGGCGCTGCGCATTCCGCCGATCATCGCAACGCTGTCGGCCAGCTTCATCATCCAGTCGATCGACATCAGCTACGGACGCGGGCTGCAGATCAAGCCGCCGCCGGGCTTCGCCGATTTCGCCAACTGGCAGGTGCTGGGCATTCCGGTGCTGGCGATCCTCACCGTGCTGTTCACCATCGGTGCGGCCATCGCGCTGCAGCGCATGATCTATGGCCGCTCGGTGCTGGCGATCGGCCAGAACATCCGTGCCGCGTGGCTCGCCGGCGTCAATGTCGGCCGCATACGCTTCCTCACCTACACGCTGTCGGGCGCGCTCGGCGGCATCGACGGCGCGCTGCTCGCCGGCTATTTCCGCGGCGCCAATGTCGACATCGGCAATGAGTACCTGCTGGCTTCGATCGCCGTCGTCGTCATCGGCGGTACGTCGGTAGCCGGCGGCAAGGCGAATGTCCCCGGTGTCTGGGGCGCGGCGTTGTTCCTGGTGCTTTTGCTGACCATGCTCAACACCTTCGGCGTCAGCGCCGGCGTGCGATTGCTGCTGACAGGGCTGATTATCGTCGGGGTGATTACGGCGGCGGGCGGGCAGAAGGCGCTGCGGTGAGGTGGTGGTGGGATAAACGTCGATGCTGGCGGGACAGCACCCCCCTCTGTCCTGCCGGACATCTCCCCCGCAAGGAGGGAGATTGGCAGCCTTAACGCCTCGCTCACTCTTACAGCGTTGGAGATTGGCGAAAGCCGAGGCGACGTCCAATCTCCCCCCTTGCGGGGGAGATGCCCGGAAGGGCAGAGGGGGTGTGTGAAGGATCGCTACTTTCGGAGATGATGGCGGCCAGGCACCTCGAACGGCTAATCATTGTGCCAGGCCGGCATCCGGTTCCCATCCGCGCCATGGCGCTGTAAATCCGGCTTGCGCGGCCATGGCTGCTGATTAGTGCTGGGAGGTTTTGCTTGTCCGATTTCCTCAGGATCAACCGCGATGGCGGTGTCGCCATCGTCACCATCGACAATCCGCCGGTCAATGCGCTGAGCTTCCACCTTCGCGAACCGCTGATGCAGGCGCTGGTTGAGCTGCGCGACGATGCGTCGGTTGCTGCCGTCGTCATCGTTTGCGCCGGCCGGACCTTTGTCGCCGGGGCCGACATCACCGAATTCGGCAAGCCGGTGCAGCAGCCCGATCTGCGCGCCATCGTGGCGACACTGGAATCGATCACCAAGTCGACCGTTGCCGCCATTCATGGCACCGCGCTTGGCGGCGGCCTGGAATTGGCGCTCGGGTGCCATTTTCGCGTTGCCGATACCGGCGCCAAGCTCGGCCTGCCGGAGGTGAAGCTTGGTCTCTTGCCAGGCGGCGGCGGCACGGTGCGGCTGCCGCGCCTTGTCGGCGCGCTGAAGGCCTTGAAGATGATCGTTTCCGGTGCCCCGATCAGTGCGACCGAGGCGCATGCCGCCGGTCTGGTCGATGCCGTCTTCGAAGGCGATCTGACCACGCATGCCGTCAACTTTGCCAGGGAGCTAGCCCGCAAGGGTGGCCCCTTCACCCCGGTGCGCGATCGCGATGACGGGCTCAAGGAGACCGACCTGGCGGCTCTCGACGCCGAGGCGGCGGATCTTGCCAGGAAGGCGCGCGGCCTCGATGCGCCGATCGCCTGCGCACTGTCGGTGCGCAATGCCGTCACGCTGCCCTTCGACCCGGCGCTGGCGGCGGAGCGCGCGCTGTTCGTGAAACTGGTCGGCAGCGACCAATCGCGGGCGCAGCGCCATCTGTTCTTCGCCGAACGTGAGGCGGCGAAGATTTCGGCCAAGGATGTCGTCAAGCGCAGGATTGCCCGTATCGGCGTCATCGGCGCCGGCACGATGGGCGGCGGCATCGCCATGGCCTTCGCCAATGGCGGTTATCCCGTCACCTTGCTGGAAACCAGCCACGAGGCGTTGCAGCGCGGCTTGGCGACCATCGACAAGAACTACTCGGTGTCCGTCACGCGCGGCTCGTTGACCGAAGATGCCAAGCGCCAGCGGCTCGCCCAGTTCACGGGTTCCACCGACTATGCCGATCTCGCCGATTGCGACCTGATCGTCGAGGCGGTGTTCGAGGACATGGCGGTCAAGAAGGAGGTGTTCGGCAAGCTCGAAGCGGTGGCGAAGCCCGGTGCGATCCTCGCCACCAACACGTCCTATCTCGACATCGACGAAATCGCCGCCTCGACCTCACGGCCGCAGGATGTGGTCGGGCTGCATTTCTTCTCGCCGGCCAATGTCATGAAGCTGCTGGAGATCGTGCGGGCGCAGAGGACCGCGCCCGACGCGCTGGCAACCGTCGTCGACTTGGCGCGGCGGATCGGCAAGGTGGCCGTCGTCGTCGGTGTGTGCCATGGCTTCGTCGGCAATCGCATGCTGGCGGCGCGTGGTTCGGAATCCGAAGCGCTTCTTTTGGAAGGCGCTACGCCACGTCAGATCGACCAGGTGTTCACCGATTTCGGCTGGCCGATGGGACCGTTCCAGATGGGCGATCTGGCCGGGCTCGACATCGGCTGGCGCAACCGCAAGGCGCAGGGCCTCACAGCCGTCATCGCCGACACGCTGTGCGAACAGGGACGGTTCGGCCAGAAGACCGGCAAGGGGTTTTATCTCTATGAGAACGGTTCGCGCACACCGGTTCCGGACCCGCAAGTCGAGGCGCTGATCCGCGCCGAGGCGGACGAAAAGGGCATCGCTCCGCGCGCGATCAGTGCGGAAGAAATCATCGAGCGCACGCTCTATCCCCTGATCAATGAGGGCGCGAAGATCCTGGAGGAAGGGATCGCGGCCCGCGCGTCCGACATCGATATCGTGTGGGTCAATGGCTACGGATTTCCCGTCGGCAAGGGCGGCCCAATGTTCTGGGCCGGTCTCGAAGGGGCGGGCAAGATTATCGAGCGGCTCGAGTACTGGCATCAGCGCACCGGCAAGGACGTTTTCAAGCCGGCGCCACTGCTCAAGACAATGGCCGAGACGGGTTCCTGGGAAGCCGGCGCAACAGTCTGATCGAGCGGTGATTCAAGGCCGGAGAAATTACCGGATCCGCGCGTCGATGATCTCGACGAAGCGCGCGAAGAGGCCGGCCTGCGACTTGATCTTGAGCTTGCGGTAGATGTTGCGGCGATGGACCTTCACGGTTCCCGGCACGATGCGCATGGCCCGGGCGATCGACTCCGTCGAGTGCCCCTGCAGCACCAGGTCGACGACATGCTTTTCGCGCGGCGTCAGTGACAGGCTCTCCCATATGTGAGCGCGATCGAATTCGTTGACCGGCGCTATCGTCTCGTCCCGCTTCACTGCTGCCGGCTCGTCGGCCGGAAGGGCGGGCCAACGCAACCTGATGAAGCTGATAACCGCCGGTGCCATGTCGCGCAGCAGCCTGGCATCGGCGGTGCCGAACGGGCCCGAGGCGCGCAGCCGCATCAGTGAGAGCACCAGCGCATCCTTGCCGGGCAGCGGCACGAAGAAGCCGACCTCCTCGGCCAGCCTAGTCTGGCTGTAGTAGGAGCGAAAATACTCGCTGGCGTAGAAGCGGTCCGGCGCCAGTTCGCGCATGCGCCAGAACCCTTCCTTGCGCTCGACCGCCGCGTGATGGAACGGGTCGAGCAGATACGGCCCCTCCTGATAGAGCGCGACGAAGACGTGGCTTTCGGCTGGCGAGAACGTCTCGAAGAGCAGAGGCGGGCGCGAGGCGCCGCGATAGCCGAAGATCACGCAGTGATCGAAGCTGACATGCTGCCGCAGCCAATCGACCAGCGCCTGGCCGAACAGGTCGCCGCTGGTCTCTCGCGTTGCCGCGACCAGCGTGGCGAGCCGGCTGTATTCGTCGCTGCGGGACAATCCATACCCCCTTAAACGAGAAAATAGATCAGATATACCACCTGCGAGGTATATACTAGCCGGCATTGGCTCTGGTAGCGTCTTGAAATTGCCCCGGGGAGTCCGCAGCCTTTGACCGCAGTGCCCGACATCGAGTTTCGCGGCGTCACAAAGCGCTATGGCAGCGTGACGGCAGTGAGCGGCATCGATCTTGCCGTCCCGCCATCCGCTTTCGTCGCTCTGCTCGGGCCGTCCGGCTGCGGCAAGACCACCTGCCTGCGCATGATCGGCGGTTTCGAACAGCCGAGCGAAGGCCAGGTGTTCATTCGCGGCCAGGATATGGCCGGCACGCCGCCCTACCGGCGGCCGGTCAACATGGTGTTCCAGCAATACGCGCTGTTTCCGCATCTGGATGTCGAGGACAACGTCGCCTACGGGCTGCGCCAGGCAAGGCCGCGGTTGTCGTCGCGCGAGATCGGCCTGAGAGCCGGCGAGGCGCTCGAAATGGTGCGGCTTGCCGGCTATGGCCGTCGCAAGATCCACGAACTGTCCGGTGGCCAGCAGCAGCGTGTCGCGCTGGCACGCGCGCTGGTCAACAAGCCGGCGGTGCTGCTGCTCGACGAGCCGCTGGCGGCGCTCGACAAGAAGCTGCGGACCGACATGCAGATCGAGCTGCAGAACCTGCAGCGCGAGATCGGCATCACTTTCGTGCTGGTCACCCACGACCAGGAGGAAGCGCTGTCGATGAGCGATTTCGTCTGCGTCATGAATGGCGGCCGTATCGTCCAGCTCGGACAGCCGAGCGAGATCTATGACGAGCCGGCCGACCTGTTTGTCGCTGACTTCGTCGGTAAGACCAACCTCTTGAGCGGCAAGGTCGCCGGGCATACGGGCGATCTGGTGGAGGTGGCGCTAGCGGACGGCACCGTGATTGCCGCGCGCAAGCGCACCGCCTTGCAGCAAGGCGAGGCCGTGTCGGTCAGCCTTCGTCCTGAATCGCTCAGTCTCGGCACTTCAGAAAGCGGCCGCTTCAAAGGCATCGTCCGCAATCGGATTTTCCTGGGTTCGACAGCGGAATACGCGATCGAGGTCCAGGGCATTGGAACGCTGCTCGCCAAGGCCGATCATCTGATCGGCCACGGCAATCTCTTCAAGCCGGGTGAACCCGTCGCCATCGGCTTTGCCTCCGGAACGCCGCTGGCGTTTCCGGACCCCAAGAACAACGGGACCAACCAGAGGGTAGATAAACATGTCGAAATCATATCGTGATGGACTGCCGATAAGCCCTGAGAACTTTGTCGACCAGCTGATGCGTTTGAAGCGCGGCTCGATCGGCCGCCGCGATTTTCTTGGCCTCACCGGCCTTGGCATCGCGACGGCGGTGATGGCGCGCGAGATCGGAATCATGCCGACGCCGGCCTTTGCCGCTGAAAGCCTTGGCGACCGCATGTCGATCGCCACCTGGCCGAACTATCATGACCCGGCGACATTCGAGAATTTCAAGAAGGAAACTGGCGTTGCCGTCGAGGTCAACGTGTTCGGCTCCAACGAGGAGATGCTGGCCAAGCTGCAGGCGGGCGCCTCGGGCTGGAGCCTTTTCGTGCCGACCAACTACACGATCTCGACCTACAAGAAGCTCGGCATCATCGAGCCGCTGGATATGGCGAAGCTGCCGAATTTCGACGGCTCGCAGGAGGACCCGCGCTTCACTGGGGAAGGCACGATCGACGGCGTGGCCTACGCGGTGCCGAAGAACTGGGGCACCACCGGCTTTGCCGTCAACACCAAGAAGCTGACCAAGCCGATGACCAGCTGGAAGGAGTTCTGGGACACCGCCATGGCGGAAGGCGACAGCCGCACCATGGTGCACGACTACCAGCTCACCACGATCGGCAATGCCCTGAAATATTACGGCTACTCGTTCAACTCGCTCAAATCAGACGAACTAGCCAAGGCGGAGGAACTGCTGCTGAAGGTCAAGCCGCATCTGTTCGCGGTTTCATCCGACTACCAGCCGGGAATGCGCGCTGGTGACGCCTGGATGACCATGTGCTGGACGAACGATGGCGCGCAGTTGCATCGCGACATTCCTGAGATCGCCTATGTGCTGGGCAAGGAAGGCGGCGAGATCTGGACCGACTTCTATGCCATCCCGAAGGACGCGCCGAACAAGCCCGCCGGTTACGCTCTGCTCAACTACCTGATGAACCCGCAGGTGGCGGTGAAGGAGCATCTGGCCAATGGTGCGCCATCGACCGATGCGCGGGTCAACAAGCTGCTGCCGAAGGAGGTGCTCGACAATCCGATCCTTTATCCGGCGGCGGACCTGTTGACGCCGCTGGAATTCGGCGCGGCGGCAACGCTGACCGATCCCGGCCGTGCCGAATTGATGGCGCGCTTCAAGTCGGCCTGAACCGCGCGGCCTCAAATTCGACTCAGATAACTTGACCGGCGGGTTCATTCCCGCCGGCACCGGGGCAATCTCTCCATGCACGGCAGCCGTTTTCGCAAGAACCTTCTGACCGCCATGCTGCTCGGTCCGGCGGCCGCGTGGCTGGTGGTGTTTCTGGTGCTGCCGTTCATCGCCATCGCCGTATTCAGCGTCGGCGAACGGGCGCCGGAAGGCGGCTATCAGGCGGCTTTTACTTTCGCTCAATATGCCAATCTTCCAGCGCGGGCGACCGCTTTCTGGAACACGATGGTGCTGGCGCCGGTGGGGGCGCTTGCCTGCCTGCTCGTCGCCTATCCGGTTGCCTATTACCTTGCCTTGCAGGCGCCGCAGCGTTGGCGTCTGATCCTGCTGGCGCTGGTCGTCATTCCGTTCTGGACCAGCCTTCTGATGCGGACCTATGCCTGGATGTATGTGCTGGGCGGGCGCGGCATTCCGGCATTGCTCGCCTATATCGGGTTCGAGGATGTCAGACTGATCAACACGCCGGGCGCGGTGCTGCTCGGCATCGTCTATGGCTATCTGCCGCTGATGATCCTGCCGATCTATGTCAGCCTCGAGCGGCTCGACCGCCGGCTGCTTGAAGCCTCCGCCGATCTCGGTGCAACACCGATTTCGACCTTCCTCGGGGTGACCCTGAAACTGTCGCTGCCGGGCGTGATGACCGGCTTCTCGCTGGTGATGATCCTGCTGCTCGGCGAATATCTGATCCCGACGCTGCTCGGCGGCGGCAAGGTGTTCTTCATCGGCAATGCGCTGGTCGACCTGTTCCTGCAGTCGCGCAACTGGCCGTTCGGATCGGCCATCGCGATCACGCTGGTGCTGGTCTCGGTGGTGGTGCTGATCGCCGCCAACCGCATCTCGACCCGGGTTTCGGGCGCGCGCCGGGTGGATCTGATCTGATGCGCGCCTTCGTCATTGCCGTCTTCGCCTTCCTTTATCTGCCGATCGCACTGGTCGTGCTGTTCTCTTTCAACGCCGGTCACCATGCGAGCGAGTTCACCGGCTTTTCGGTGCAATGGTATGGCAAGGCGCTGGCGAACCCGTTCCTGGTCGAAGCGCTGAAGAACAGCCTGTTCATCGCCACCACCAGTGCGTCGCTGGCGGCGTTATGCGGCACCGCGGCCGCGCTCGGCCTGGCGCGCGTCAGCGTGCGGACCCGTGCTATCTTCGATGCGCTTCTGGGTGCCGCTATCGTCGTTCCGGGTGTCGTCATCGGCATCTCGACGCTGGTCGCGCTCGTCCAGCTGTTTACGGTCGTCAACCCGTTTCTCGCCTCGATCTGGCCCGATGACAAACCGCCGCGCCTGGCGCTCGGCTATGGTTCGATCATCGCGGCGCACGGGCTGTTCTCCATGGCGCTGGTGACGATGATCGTCGGCACGCGCCTCGGCAGCCTCGATCGCAATCTGGTCGAGGCCTCGAGCGATCTCTATGCCACGCCGCTGACGACGTTCCGATCGATCGTGCTGCCGCAGATCATGCCGGCGGTCGTTGCCGGCTTCCTGCTCGCCTTCACTTTCTCCTTCGACGATTTCATCGTCGCCTTCTTCGTCGCCGGCGCGCAGACGACGCTGCCGATCTATGTCTTCGCGTCGATCCGGCGCGGGGTAACGCCGGAAATCAATGCCATCGCGACGATCGTGCTCGTCGCCTCCGTGCTGATTGTGGTGCTTGCCCAATGGCAGCTGCGTCAGCGCAAACCATCGAACTGAAAGTCGCATCATGATCCTCAAAGACCGCATCGCCGTGGTGACAGGCGCCGGCTCCGGCATCGGGCGCGCCGGCGCCATGATCATGGCCAGGGAGGGCGCGATGGTCGTCATCGCCGACAGGGATGAGGCCGCTGGCGAAGCCACGGCTTCGGACATCCGGGCAGTGGGCGGCCGGGCCGAGGCGATCGCGACCGATGTCGCTGAGGACGCGGCGGTCGAGCAACTCGTTGCCGGCACGCTCGACAGGCATGGGCGCATCGACATCCTGCACAATCACGCCGGTATCCAGGTCGGCGGCACGCTGACCGAAGTCGAGACCGAAGGCATGGATGCCTCGTGGCGGGTCAATGTGCGGGCGCAGTTCCTGGCGGCGAGGTTGGTCATGCCGTCGATGGTCGCACGAGGCGGCGGTGTCATCCTCAACACCGCCTCCAATTCGGGCGTGTTCTACGACCGCGAGATGATCGCCTACGCCACCTCCAAACATGCGGTGGTGGCAATGACGCGGCAGATGTCGCTCGACTATGCCCGGCACAATGTCCGCGTCAACGCGCTCTGCCCAGGCTGGGTCGACACGCCGTTCAACGAACCGTTCATCGCCCAGATGGGCGGACGCGAGGCGATCGAGACCTATGTCCGCACCAAGATCCCTATGGGGCGCTGGGCCAGCGCCGAAGAGATCGCGGAAGCGATCCTATTCCTCGTCTCCGACCGCTCCTCTTTCATGACCGGCCAGGCGCTGGTGATCGATGGCGGCGAAAGCATCGGCTGAGACTATGATTTCGCCGCCAGCCCCTTTATTTCAGCGCCTTTCCGATACACTGCTCCACGACTTTTCCGTGCTGCCGGGTCGGCAGCCAGGACTATGGTCCGATCGGCATGGGACTTCAGTGCCATGGCCGTTCGTGATCGGATATTTGCATTAAATATCAGATAGTTACCATTCTCGGCGGTTCCAGCTCGCGTATTGAGACCGCATTTGTCTAAAGTTTACTCTGAACAATTAGGGATTCCTCATACGACGGTCGCTAGCGGTTGGGCGAAGAGCGGCGATTCCCCGAGGAGGTTACCATGACAAATCGAAAGACTCTGTTCGCGGCGCTTGCCGCATTGGCGCTTCTGGCGTCTCCGGCAATCGCCGAAGCTGGCGGCAACGGGCACGGCGGCGGCAACGGCAATGGGGGTGGAAATGGCCACGGTGGTGGCAACGGCCATGGCAACAGCGGCGCTTCGCACGGCAAGTCGTCGGCTCCTGGGCAGGTGGCCAAGGCCGAAGCGGACGACTCCACGGTCGATAAGACCGCAAAGGTCTCGTCCGTGTCCAAGGAGAAGAACATCCACGCCAAGCTTGGCCGGCTGAATTCGCTGCAGCGCAACATCAACGCCTACATGAACTCCAAGAGCAAGAAGTTCGCCGCTATCCAGGCTTTCGTGACGCAGTCCGCGAAAGCCAAGGTCGCCGAGGCCGCCGCTGAGGCGGCCCAGGATAAGCTGGATGCGCTGAATTCGCAGTTGAGCGCCTTGACGTCGCTGACGGCCGAACAGATTGCGGCCATGACGCCCGAAGATCAGGCGGCCTTGCCTGGGAAGATAACGGATCTGCAGGCCGAAATCACCGCCCAGGAGGCAGAGGTCGCCGCCGCCAATGACGCGGCGACGGCGGCAGCGACCGGCACCGATGATGCATCGCTCGACGCGGCGCTGACGGACATGGCCAACAAGCCCGTCGATGCCGATGTCACCGCTTGGGCCCAAGGCGTCCTTGCCGACAAGATCGACCAGACGGCGGCAGCGATTGAAGCGGAAACGACGCCGTAGCGAATCGTCGCCGAAACGGCAGTAGCGGAGTCAAGGATGCCGCCGGGCCTCGCCCGGCGGCATTGCTGTGAGTCCCAGCCCGGCCGTCTTCAACCAGTCCGCGAAGGTGGTCATTGCCTGCGAGTTCTGACACCTGCACCGCACCGGCCGACATCTACCGTGACATCGTCGACGTCTTCCGGTTGCAGCAATCGCTGCGCGAACACCTGAATATCCTCGACCATCTTGAAAGCCGGCAGTATGAGTTGGCTGCCGATCTGCTTCGCATTCGTCTGCGACTCTCCCGCAACCCGCGACCATAGCGCTGTTCGGCATGATCAGCCGGCCGGAATGACGAGGATTAATTGACGCGTAAAGCCAGCCCGACCATCGCGCTGTTTCCCGAAGCGAGTTTCGGACCAGCTTTGAGTTGTGTCGGCTTCGCGCAGGCGCTGCGTGCGAGAGGCGCCCGACCCGGGGCCGGGCACAATGCACGCCGTGCCGGCGAGACCGGCGTTGGTGACCATATCGGCCGTGATGCCTGGACCGAAGGAGTATTGGAGAAAGCCATTCTCGGCCTGCTGGCCGATGACGCCATGCGCGCCCGCTTGAAGCGGAATGCAGCCCAAATGGTGCTGAAACCTGGAACGGATGTGGCCGCGCAAGCCATACTCTCTCTGATACGGACATGAACGAAATGCCTGACCAAATCACGACGAATAACTCCGCCCTGAACAACGCCGATCCGAAAAGCTGGCTGGCCCTGCACGGCATCAACGAGGTCGAGTGCCTGGTGCCCGACATGAACGGCGTGCTGCGCGGCAAGGCCTTGCCGGTGGCCAAATTCCTCCAGGCGCTGGAAGACCGCGCGCTCTATTTGCCGAGCAGCGCCTTCCTGGTCAGCATCGACGGCCGCTATTCCGGCGCGATCGACGAGGGTTTTGCCTATTCGGACCCGGACATGCGCATGGTGCCTGATGTTTCGACGCTCTGCCTCGCGCCCGGCGCCGCTGCTGGCAAGGCCTATGTCTTCGCCGATGCCTTCCACATGGACGACCGGCCATGGATGGCCTCGCCGCGCCATGTACTGCGGGCCGTGCTCGATCTCTACGCCAGGCGCGGCTGGCGGGCGGTGGTGGCGCCGGAGCTCGAATTCTATCTCACCGCGCCCAATCCCGATCCCGACCAGCCACTGACCGCACCGATCGGCGCCAACGGCCGGACTGAAACCGTGCAGCATCCCTATGACATGGTGGCACTCGAGGAGTTCGAGCCGGTGATCCGCCGCATCTATGATTATGCGGCGGCGGCCGGATTGCCGCTCGACACGTTGATCCATGAATCGGGCACGGCGCAGCTGGAGATCAATTTCCTGCATGGCGATGCGCTGCCGCTGGCCGACAAGGTGCTGCTGTTCAAGCGGTTGACGCGCCAGGCCGCACAGCAAAGCGGCATGCATGCCACCTTCATGGCCAAGCCGATCGCGGCACAGGCGGGAAGTTCGATGCATCTGCACATGTCCATCATCGACGAGGCCGGCAAGACGCTGTTTGCCGGCGGCGACGATGCCGACACCGAAATGTTCGGTCATTTCATCGGCGGCCTGCAGAAATATGTCCCGGAAATCATGCTGCTGTTCGCGCCGAACGTGAACTCGTTCCGCCGCATAAGGCCGAACCACAGCGCGCCGGCCAACATCGAATGGTCGCATGACAACCGCTCCTGCGGCTTGCGCGTGCCGGCTGGTGGCCGCGCCGCGCGGCGGGTGGAGAACCGATTGCCGGGTGCCGATTCCAATCCTTATCTGGCGATAGCCGGCTCGCTGCTCGCCGGCTATCTCGGCGTCGAACAGAAACTGGCGCGGTCGACCGAGGCGTCTGGCAATGCCTATAAGATCAAGAGCACGCTGCCGAAGACCATGGAGGAGGCGCTTGACCGTTTCGCTGCTTGCGACCCGGTGCGGGCGCTGCTCGGCGAGGATTTCTTCCAGACCTATCTGCGCGTCAAGAGCGTCGAACTCGACCTGTTCCAGGGCGTCGTGACGAGTTGGGAACGCGACCACCTGCTGCTCAAGGTGTGATGATGGCCTCCAGTTCAACGGGTTTCAATTCGGGCCTCGATATCGGCAGATCCTACTATGTCGCCACCGCCAATCCAGCGCTGGACCATCCGGCGCTGGTGGGAGATGTCGACGCCGATTTGGTGGTGGTCGGCGGCGGCTGCACCGGGCTGTCAGCCGCCCTTCACGCCGCCGAGCGCGGATTGAAGGTGGTGCTGCTCGAGGGCGGCAAGATCGGCTGGGGCGCCTCGGGGCGCAATGGCGGCCAGATGATCCCCGGCCTGCGCAAGGGCGCCAAGGGTCTGGTCAAGCTCTATGGGTCTGAGCGGGCAAAGGCGTTGTTCGATCTCGCCTTCGAGGCGCGCGGGCTGGTGCTCGATATCATCGAGCGCCATGCCATCGATTGCGATCTCAGGCTGACCGGCCATCTGGTCGGCGCGGTCAACGGCTCCGATCTTAGGGATCTTGAGGAGGAGGCCGAGTGCCTGGCCACGGTGATGAAGTTTCCGAATGCCGAAATCCTTTCGGCGGCGGAAGCCCGCGACAAGGTCGACACGCCCTATCACGGCGCGATGTACGAACCGCTTGGCGGCCACATGCATCCGCTCAATTACACGCTCGGCCTTGCCCGCGCCGCGATAGCTGCCGGCGTCACCATCCACGAGAATTCGGTTGCCATGCGGCTGGAGCGCGAGCCTTCGATCCGGGTCTCGACATCAAAGGGTTCGGTCCGCGCTAAACATGTCGTGCTGGCGGGCGATGCGCTGCTCAGTGGGCTGGAGCCGCGCGTCAACAGCCGTATCATGCCGGTCGGCAACTACATCGTCGCCACCGAGCCGCTGGAAGGCAAGCGCAATGTCATCCCAGCCGATGTCGCAGTGTCGGACACACGCTTCGTCGTCAACTACTACCGGATGTCGGCGGACGGACGCCTGCTGTTCGGCGGCGGCGAGCGCTACACCCCGTCACCGCCGGCGGATATCGCCGGCTTCGTGCGGCCGCATATGGAAAAGACCTTCCCGCAACTTCAGGGCTGCCGCATCGATCATGCCTGGGGTGGGCTGGTGTCGGTGACGACGTCACGGCTGCCGCATGTAGGGCACTATGGCGAGGTCTATTTCGCGCATGGCTATTCCGGCAAGGGCGTCATCCTGTCGACGCTGTCGGGGAAGCTGTTGGCCGAAGCGATCACCGGCGACGCCTCGCGGCTCGACCTGTTCTCGACGCTGACCCCGATGCCGTTCCCCGGCGGCACGGCGCTGCGCGGTCCGCTCTATGTGCTGGGGATGCTGTGGTACGCCATGCGGGATCGCATCAAGCATTGAGGCCGCGCTGTCCCGCCGACGTCGAAGGTTGGACGAGCCACTTAAACCACAAAGAAATCCTCGATGCGCTGCCTGGCTCCAAGCAGCGCTGGCAGGATTTCCCGCTCCATCTCCGCGACGGAGAAGCGGGCGGACTGGGTCGAGATGTTGATTGCCGCGACCGTGCTTCCCGAGCGGTCGCGGATCGGCACGGCGATCGAGCGCAGGCCAAGCTCCAATTCCTCGTCGACGATGGCAAAGCCGTCCGCTTTCGCCTTCGCGATAGCCTCGGCCAGCAACGGCTTTTCGGTGATCGTCTTCGGCGTCCGCCTCTCGATCATTGCCTGGCCGAGAAATGCGTCCAATTCCTGGGGCGTCATGCCAGCAAGCAGGATGCGCCCCATCGAGGTGCAATAGGCCGGCAGTCTGGTGCCGACATCGAGCGACACGCTGAGGATACGACGACCGGGAATACGGGCGACATAGACGACATCCTGTCCCGACAGGATCGCGGCCGAGCAGGCCTCGTTCAGCTGTGCCGCCACCGCGCGCATGATGGGGGCGGCGAAGGTCCACAGCGAGGCGCCGCCGAGCCAGGTGCGGGCGACACTTAGCAGGCGCGGCGACAGCGAGAACACGCGGCCGGCCTGGGTGGCATAGCCGGTGGCGGTCAGCGTCAGCAGGAAGCGGCGGGCACCGGCGCGGGTCAGGCCCGCCGCCTCGGCCATTTCGGTCAGCGTCATCCCCGAGGGGTGCCGGGCCAGGATCTCCATGACGGCAAGGCCGCGCTCGAGCGAGCCGACATGATCACGGGAAACAGCCTCTTCGTCCATCTTGTCTCCACGGAACGGCATCAGGATTGACTCCACGCCTTCGCTTGGCGTAGAAAAGTATCGCATACAAAACATATGTTCGCAATACGAACATTCTGAAGGGAGCCGAAGCGATGGTCAAGTTCCTGCCGCTCAAACAGGCCGTGGCGGAGAATTTGAACCATGGCGACACGGTTGCCTTCGAGGGCTTCACCCATCTGATCCCGACGGCAGCGGCGCATGAGGCGATCCGCCAGAGGTTTCGCGACCTGACCCTGATCCGCATGACGCCGGATCTGATCTATGACCAGATGATCGGCATGGGCATGGCGAAGAAGATCGTCTTTTCCTATCTCGGCAATCCCGGCGTCGGCTTGCTTAGGCGCGCCCGCGACGCCATCGAGAACGGCTTTCCGCGCTCGCTCGAAATCGAGGAACATAGCCATGCCGGCATGGCCAACGCCTATGAGGCAGGCGCGGCCGGTCTGCCCTGCGCCGTGTTTCGCGGCTATCGCGGCGCCGGGCTGGCGGCGGTCAACCCGAACATCAGGTCGGTGACCTGTCCGTTCACCGGAGAGGTGCTGGCGGCTGTCCCTTCGATCCGGCCTGACGTCACCTTCATTCACGCACAGAAGGCCGACAAGAAAGGCAATGTGCTGGTCGAAGGCATCATCGGCATCCAGAAGGAAGCAGTACTGGCGGCCAAACGCGCGGTGGTGACGGTCGAGGAAGTGGTCGACAATTTCGACGATCTGCACCCCAATCTGACGGTGCTGCCGCGCTGGACGATCGCGGCGATATCGGTCGTGCCCGGCGGATCGCATCCGTCCTACGCGCATGGCTATTATGCGCGCGACAATGCGGCCTATCTCGAATGGGACGAGATCGCCGCCGACCGCGAGAAATTCCAGGCGTGGATGCAGGCCAACGTCATCGAGAAGAGCGCCGACGATTTCGCTGCTCGGGTCGAGTATCTGAGGAAAGCGGCATGAGCGACGATCAGACCCGCTTGGGCTTCACCCCGAACGAGATGATGACGATCGCCGCCAGCCGCGCGCTGCGGAATGACGATGTCTGCTTCGTCGGCATCGGTGCGCCATCGGCCGCCTGCAACGTGGCGCGGCTGACGCATGCGCCCGACATCACCTTGATCTACGAGAGCGGCACGATCGGCACCGCGCCCGACGTGCTGCCTCTGTCGATCGGCGACGGCGAATTGTGCGAAACCGCGGTCACCACCGTCGCGGTGCCGGAGATGTTCCGCTACTGGCTGCAGGGCGGGCGCATCTCGATCGGCTTCCTCGGTGCGGCGCAGCTCGACAAGTTCGGCAACATCAACACGACGGTCATTGGCGACTATTTTCATCCCAAGACCCGGCTGCCCGGCGGCGGCGGCGCGCCGGAGATCGCGACGTCGTCGAAGGAGATCTACATCACCATGGCGCAGACCAAGCGAGGGATGGTCGAAAAGATCGACTTCTTCACCTCCTTCGGCCATGGCGAGGGCGGCGATCATCGCAAGCGCCTCGGCATCGAGACATCAGGCCCGACCTTGCTGATCACCGACCTCGCCATCTGGAAGCCGGATCCGGTGAGCAAGGAATTCACCGTCGTGTCGCTGCATCCAGGCGTCACGCGCCAGCAGGTGCAGGAGAGCTGTGGCTGGGTGGTTAAGTTCACTGATACGCTTGACGAAACGCCGGCGCCAAGCGAACTCGAACTCAAGACATTGCGCGACCTGCAGGCCCGCACCAAGGCGGCGCATGAGGGAACCGGAAAAGCAAAGGCTGCATGACATGGCCGAGGCCTACATCTGCGACTACATCCGCACGCCGATCGGCCGTTTTGGCGGTTCGCTGTCTTCGGTGCGCGCCGACGACCTTGGCGCGATACCCCTGAGGGCGCTGGTCGAGCGCAATCCCGGCATCGACTGGCAGGCGGTCGACGACGTCGTCTATGGCTGCGCCAACCAGGCCGGCGAGGACAACCGCAACGTGGCGCGCATGGCGCTGCTGCTGGCCGGCCTGCCGAAGGAGATTCCAGGCTCGACGGTCAATCGCCTGTGCGGCTCCGGCATGGATGCGCTGACCATTGCCGCGCGCGCCATCAAGGCCGGCGAGGCGGAGTTGATGATCGCGGGCGGCGTCGAATCGATGAGCCGGGCGCCTTTCGTCATGCCCAAGGCCGACACGGCGTTCTCACGCAATGCCGAGATTTATGACACCACCATCGGCTGGCGCTTCGTCAATCCGCTGATGAAGAAGCAATATGGCGTCGATTCGATGCCGGAGACCGGCGAGAACGTGGCAGAAGAGTTCGCCATCTCCCGCGCGGCCCAGGATGCCTTTGCCGTGCGCAGTCAGGACAAGGCGGTCGCCGCACAAGCCAGTGGCCGCCTGGCGAAGGAAATCACAGCAGTGACCATCCCGCAGCGCAAGGGCGATCCGGTTGTCGTCACCAAGGACGAGCATCCTCGTGCCGGAACCACGGTCGAGGCGCTGGCCAAGCTGCCGACGCCGTTCCGGCAGGGCGGCACGGTGACGGCCGGCAATGCCTCCGGCGTCAATGACGGGGCGGCGGCGCTGATCGTCGCCTCGGAGGCCGCGATCAAGAAGTACGGCCTGACCCCGATCGCCCGCATCCTCGGCGGGGCCGCCGCCGGTGTGGCGCCGCGCATCATGGGCATCGGCCCGGCGCCGGCGACGCAGAAACTCTGCGCGCGGCTTGGCCTGACGCCAAAACAGTTCGATGTCATCGAACTCAACGAAGCCTTTGCCTCGCAAGGCATCGCCGTGCTGCGCCAGCTCGGCATCGCCGAGGACGCGGAACACGTCAACCCGAATGGCGGCGCCATCGCGCTCGGCCATCCCTTGGGCATGTCGGGTGCGCGCATATCCGGCACGGCGGCGCTGGAGCTTCGCGAACGCGGCGGCTGTTATGCGCTGGCGACGATGTGTATCGGCGTCGGCCAGGGTATCGCGGTCGCGCTGGAGCGGACCTGACGAGCAATCCTCGCTTGGCCGGCCAAGATCAAGAATCCGGCGCGTGGTTAAATTTGACCACGTGGACAAAAGTCCGGACCCGTTCCATAGTTCCCTGTCTGATTTTTAGAACGGCCGGCTCGACACGGCTGTCAAACAGAGGGGCACGAAATGGAAGACCGGAAGAACAAATCTAATTCGACACGCGAAGGGCTTTCGCGACGTAATGTGCTGGAGCTGGGCGCGCTCGGCCTGGCCGCGGCGATGCTGCCGGGCGCTGCCTTCGGCAAGGATAAGAAGCTGAAGGTGGCGGCGATCTTCGCCACGCCGATCGAGGAGCCATGGGATAACCAGATCCATGTCGCCCTGCAAAAGGCCGAGAAGGAACTCGGCATCGAGTACAAATGGTCGGAGAAGGTGCAGACCGCCGATTTCAGCCGCGTCATGCGCGAATATGCACAAGGCGGCTATCAGCTGGTGTTGGGCGATGCCTTCGCCGCCGAGCGTGAATCGCGTCGCACCGCCAAGCAGTTCCCGAAGACCGCCTTTCTGTTCGGCTCGGGCGCCGGGCCGGCGGAACCCAATTTCGGCGTCTTCGACAACTGGATCCACGAGCCGGCCTATCTGTCCGGCATGATCGCCGGCAAGATGTCGAAGTCGGGAACGATCGGCGCCGTCGCGGCGATGGGCATTCCGGAAGTGAACCGGCTGGTCAACGCCTTCTTCGCCGGCGCCAAGGAGGTCAATCCGAACATCAAGAAGAAGGTCGCCTTCATCGGCTCGTTCTTCGATCCGCCGAAGGCCAAGGAAGCGGCGGTCGCGCAGATCGACGCCGGCGCCGACGTCATCTATGCCGAGCGCTTCGGAGTCATCGAAGCCGCGGTGGAGAAGAAGGTACTTGCCATCTCCAACATGTCCGACCAGTCGAGCCTCGGCCCCGACACGGTCATCACCGGTCCCGTTTGGGACATGTATCCGACGGTCGAGCAGGCGATCAAACTGGTCAAGGCCGGCGTCTTCACCGCGCAGGACTACGGTGACTTCTCGCGCATGGCCAAGGGCGGCTCGTTCCTGGCGCCCTACCACAAGTTTGACAAGACGCTGCCGGCGGACGTCAAGGAACTGGTCGAGAAGAAGAAGGCCGAAATACTCGAAGGCAATTTCCGCGTCGACGTGGATGAGAACACGCCGGTTTCGGATTGAGTTTTACCCTCCCCCTTGTGGGGAGGGTCGATCCGCGAAGCGGAGCGGGGTGGGGGTCTTCGGCGCCGCGGGGGCCGCCCCCGGCGCCGCCACGCGAAGGGGCTCGAGCGGGGCGGCCCCGGGCCCCGCGCGGCGCGGG